>JAIRPM010000134.1 GCA_031257075.1 Spirochaetaceae bacterium | reverse complement strand
CGGCTGGGTAGGCCCTTCCGGCTACCAGGGACACTTCTACGGTAACGGCTATACGATAACAGGGCTAAAGTTGGATAAAACAGTCGGGGACTGCGGGCTTTTTACCACGCTAGGCAACGGCGCGACCCTCGAAAACTTTACACTGGAAGTGGCAACGGTACCAAATTTTGACGGTATTACTTTTCCAGACCGTACAGGCAGCGCCCACTTTGGCGGGGTTCTGGGATATGTCCCTACCGGAGCAACGTTAACTCTTAAAAACATAAGAGTTATAGGCAGGCTTGATTACGGGCCTATGAATATTGACGGCTTCATTTTGGCAGGCGCTTTAATAGGTGAAACAGGGCCAGGGACGAATATAACTATCGAAAACTGCGTGTCCGAAATAGACATTACTTTGGCAGAAGGACTAGCTCCCGGCGGGCAGACACTGGGATTTGGCGGCATAGTTGGCAAGGCTTATGGCACAATGACAATAAAGAACAGTTATTACACGGGAAACATAACCCTGGCCCATAACGGCAACAAAAACCTCAGCGCCGGCGGTATAATAGGTATTCCTAACAATTGCACCCTTACTATCGAAAATTGCTATTCATCCGGCCTTATTACCGCGACAAACGATGGTGCAACCCTCCGCAGGGTTTTTGTAGGCGGTTTGGTCGGCTGGATAGAAACGCGCGCCGATCTGGTAGTCGTTAAAAACAGCGCGGCGCTTGGCGCGCGCGCCGTTGCGGCAACGAATACAACCTATTTCTGCTCCAACCGTATTACGGCTGGAAATGCAACTACGTTCGGAACCGGTTTTGGCAATAACTTCGCGCTGAAAAATATGCTTACCGGAAGCGACCCCAATGCTACAGCGCAGGATGTCCCCGGCGATGCCGATACCGAAAGCGGCCTTGGCAAAACGCTTAACGAATTCAAAACGCAAACTACATGGACAAACTCCGTCTCCAGCGGCGGCCTCGGATTTGACTCAGCCATCTGGGACTTCAGCGGCCTTCAGCAAGGGAAGTGGCCTACACTGAAGTAGTGAACAGTGGGTAGTGGGTTGCCAACCAAGTTGGCGGCCCACTAATACTGGCCGGTGATTGCGATATTGTTGAGCAATAAAATTTCCGGCCGGTATTCAAAATGCATAGTATCATAAAAAAGCCACTTGCCCCCCCAGATAAATCCGTAAGATTCAAAAATTTTGACAACCGCGTCAGGAGGATGGTAGCGGGCGGAATAGGGTACATTCCACCAGTCTTCGCGTTTTTGAGCAGTCCAAAGCCAGTAGGTTTCCAGCCCATGCGCGGTTTTGGGCAAAATATCGATAGCCATACCGTAAGCATGATTGCTTGTACTTTGCGTATCGGCTATAGTACGCCAGTTCCATGCGCTTATGGTGCCGATGCTGTCAAGCCATTGCCGCACCTGCCGGTTGTTCCGGGCTGTTTTTGTTATTTGTTGTTCCACAAGCGCCAATTCTTCCAGTATGGCATGGTGAACAAGGATATTTTTATCCAAAAAACGTATCGTTTTTACTTGTTCCCATGCTTCCGCGCGGTTATGAATTCCCCAAAGCGCGTTGTAAAAAAACTGCGAGCGGTTTGCCGCCTGCTGGCTGCGGCGGGCAATGGTCAATTGAGCCAAACGGGCGGCTTCTTCTTTGGTTGGTCGCTGCCATGCGGGAAGGTCTTTGGGATAATTGTAGAAAGGCTGCGGGGTATACGGCTCGGAGGATGAACGTATATCCTGGGGAAGTATTTTGCCTTCCGCGTAAAAATACCAATCACCGTTCAATTCCACAGCCCAATCGCCGTCCACAAAGGCAATATCTTTTATACGTTTAGGATGCGCTTTGAGCAGCGCCCGCATTACCTGTTCGGCGCGCGAAGGGGCGGCGCTTGCATGAATGTTGGGAGAGAGAGGATTCATTTCAAGCACAGGGGGAATTTCTTCAGCCGTCAGCCCGGCCGGTGTTTCGGCCGAAAACAGTGTGGAATTTGAAGCGCCGGTGCCTACCCCCAGCAAACCGCCCTGCTGTAAAAAACCCAATGCGGAACATGGGATTTCTCCCAGCAGGAAGAACGCAAGAAAAACGCCGGTTTTCATGCCGCGGATGCTATTTTTTTTCTTCTTTGGGCTTTTCTTCCGCCGAAGGCGCGGCGCCTTCGGCCGGAATTTCTTCTTCAACCTGCGCTTTCTCTTGGCGGGCAAATTTAACGAGCGCGATAACTTTGTCCGGCGAGGACATCAGTTTTACCCCATCGCCAAGTTTAAGGTCTTTCGCATGAATCGACTGGTTCGCTTTAAGTTCGCTAATATCAACCTCAATACGGGCAGGTAAATCTTTCGGCAGGCATTCTACTTCGATTTCACGCAACGGGGTTTCCAGTATGCCGCCGTCACGGACACCAATAGGGTTGCCAAACACGCGTACAGCAACTTTGGTGCGGAGCGATTTACCCATTTCAATTTCATAAAAATCAACATGAAGAATTTTACCGTTTGTTATATTCCGTTGAGTGCTTTTAACAAACGCATCGTGCGAAGCGCCGTCAAAATTTACTTGAACTATAGTACTCTCGGTAATTCCTTTGATGCCGTTTACAAATTCTCTTTCGTCTAAATCGAGGGATACGGTTTGCGTATGACCGTATATCACGGCAGGGATACGCCCGGTGCGCCGCAGCCGCGCGGCCGCAGCCGACCCTGCCGCTTCTCTTTTTTTTGCGGCAAATTGAACATTAGCCATTTATAACTCCTTGCTATAATAAAATTCTGGGACGACAGGATTCGAACCTGTGCATGGCGGAGCCAAAACCCGCTGGCTTACCACTTGCCTACGTCCCATTAAATGGTGATGAGACAACCGGCCTAAAACCCATCGGAAGATACCGGAACGGTTTCACACTCGGTCGAATTATATTTCTCTATGACTTTTTCGTGCACGACGGCGCGAAAATCGCCATTGGTAGGATGCGCTACATCCCTATATTCACCTGAACGTGTTTTCCTGCTGGGCATAGCGACAATAAGACCATCTTTGCCTTCTATCACTTTGACATTATGCACAACAAAGCAACTATCAAAAGTTAAGGTAACATAGGCTTTGAGCCTGCCTTCACCTGTAACTCTCCGGACTCTGATATCGGTAATTTGCATAACCGTCTCCTTTCGCCGCAAGTTTGTTGTTTTGAACGGTTTGGAAACATTTTGTTGTTTTGCATCCTAAACCGCCGATGCCTTGCGCCTCATCGTACTTATAATACCATAAGGAAAATTTTAGCGCAAGGGGGGGCGGTTTTCAACGGGGAAAGAAGACTCCCCGCCTAGATTGCCGCCATTGAAAATTCCCTTATTGACCGTTTTCGTCCGCATACAGCGCGGAATTTTCCCGGTGAAAAGCGATACGTTTTTCAATTTCGCCCGATTTCATAAGGCGGTCGATGGTTTTATTTACAGCGTCGAGCAGCGTACTGTTGCCTTTCACTATTGCAACGCCATAAAATTCATCTTCACCTCCGGTTTTACCCGGCACATAGGCAGCCCCCGGATTGGCGGCCACAAGGTTTTTTGCCAGCGCCTCATCGCATACAATAGCAAAAGGGTCGCCTTTCATAAGCCCAAGCATCGCGTCCTGAAGCGCTTTGAATTGCAAAATCTCGGCGTTTTTGAGCATGCCTTCTTTTACCAGGCTGGAAACAAGAATGTCGCCCGTTGTGCCAAGCTGCACCCCAATACGGTGCCCGTCAAGGTCGGACAAATTTTGAACGCCTATATCGGAAGCGGGTTTGACTATGTACTGCACGGTATTTGAATACGGTGTCGAAAAATCAAGGGCTTCTTCGCGTTCAGGTGTTATGGTAATGGCGGCAATGGCAATGTCGGCCTGCCCATGCTGTAAAGCAAGCGAAAAACCGTCAAATGACGCATTGATAATCCGAAGTTTTACCCCAAGATCGTCCGCAATTGCATAACCTATATCAATATCGGCTCCGATTACTTTGCCGCTTTCGCCGATATATTCATAAGGCGGCCATGTGGCATCCGTGTAAAGTACCAGTTCGCCTTTTTTCTTTATAGCGTCAACATCGCGCCAGCGGGGGCCGCACGCAACCAATAAAACAGCAGCGCATGCAAGCGCCATTACATGTAACTTTTTCATAAAAAACTCCTTGGGCAATGCTGATACGGCAAGACTTTAATTTTTGAGGCTTACCGCAAGCATTGCCCTAACGGCGGAATAAATCCTTATTCATCCAAAAGATGTGTTTCCTTGAGCGTCTTGGAAACAGCGTCAAAATTTTCTTTCAAAAACACTTCGAATTCGGCGGGAGGCAAATAGGCAATCTGCAAATTCATGTTTCGCGCCTTTTCGACAAAATCCGGGTCTTCTATCGCTTTGGTAAAAGCGTCTACAAGTATGGCGCGAATTTCAGGATTTACCCCCTTGGGCAAACCAAGCCCGCGCCATGTGGAATACACGATAGGGTAGCCTTCTTCAGTAAAAGTAGGAATAGCGGGATAGAGTTCGCTTCGTTTCGAGTCCATAATTCCTAGGCATTTAACATTGCCCGCGTCAAGTTGGCTTTTTACTTCGGCCAGTGAAACGGTTACCGCCTGAATGTGGCCGCCGGCGAGTGCCGTTACCGCCGGGCCGCCTCCTTCAAACGAGACATGCTTTACCTGAATGCCGGTTTTGTTGGCCAAAAGCCCCGCGCCTATGTGCCAAACCGAGCCGGGCGCGGAATTACCTATGGAAACGCTGTTTGGGTTTTTCTTGCAGTAGTCTACAAATTCTTTTATCGTGTTGTAGGGGGCATCCGCTTTGACGGTAAGCGTCGCCGCGTCAGAATTAACACGGATAAGCGGGTCGTAATCGGCATAAGTAAAGTCGATGAGGCCTTGCGGCGGCAGCGAATTCAACTCAAAGGTAATCATTCCTACCGTGTAGCCGTCCGGTTTGGCGTTTTTGATGGCCGCATGCCCTATCGCGCCGGCACCGCCTGTTTTGTTTTCTACCGTGATGGTAACACCCAGTTGTTTTTCGGCCGCGTACGAAAAAGCGCGAAGAATGGCATCCGTGCCTCCGCCCGCCGACCATGGGCAAATCATCGTGATACCCTTTTCGGGATAGTTGGCCTTTTTGCCATTCCCATCTTTTTTTGCGCAGGCAGCGTTTACAAGCGCGCTTACAGCCAGTAAAGCCCCTACCGTTACGTATAGTATACGTTTTTTCATAATTCCTCCAAAAGTGGTTGTTACGTCATAGTGTACCGCAAATAGCATATTTTGTTCAATGAGGGCGCTGTTCTTTGTCGTCCCGCTAGTGCGCGCGTTTTTCCCCGATTAAACGGAGAACATCGGCCGCTATGTCCGCCGCGGAATAGCAGAGCATGATGAATGCCGAAATGGGAATACAGGAATACATCACTTTCTTGGGAATTTGAAAAACGGTCGAAAGTTCGGAAGTACGCGCCACAAGGCGGCAGCCGAAGAAAAACAGTACCGCGAAGAAAAACGCGCAGACAAGCGATATAAGCATTTTATAAACGGCGCGGGATGTTCTGCCGGGCAGGCGTTTGCTAAGCCAGTCCCCGGCGGAAAAATGCCCTTTTATTGCCCAGAGCGCCGCCGCGCCGTAAAAAATAAGGGCGGAAAAGCACAACTCGACAATTTCATCAAGCCAGTGAAATGAAGTGCGCGGCAGCGCCTTGGTAATAAAGGCCGCCGCGCCGCTTAAGCCTTTGGCGTTCAAAAAGCGCGTAAAATCACCGGCAAGCCGCAAAAAAACATTGGCAAGGAGCAGCAACCCCAGCGCGCTAAACAGCACGACACAGAGTACGCGCAAAACTTGCCGCACTGTGCTATCAAGTAGTTTGAGCGCTTTCATCATCCGCCTCCCATCAATGTATTTGGCAGCCATAGCGTGATTTCCGGTACAAACGCGATGATGAGCGTAACGATAAAAATCACCACAAGGTACGGCAAAATCTTTTTGCCAAGGTTCATAACGCCGACTTTCGCGAAGGAATCTACCGCGAAAAGGCACATTCCCACAGGCGGCGTAAGGTTGCCAATCATCATTAAAAGTGTCATAACAACACCGAAATTCACCGGGTCTATATTGAACATTGAGATGATGGGCATAAAAATAGGCAGCGTTATCATAAAAATCGCGTTGCCTTCGAGAAAACAGCCCATTATCAGCACGATACCGATGATTATCCATTGAACGGCTGTCCGTGTCGCCCCAAGACTGACAAGGCTATGGATAATATTGTCCGGCAGTTTCTGATAGATGATAAGCCAGCCGAAGAAATTGGCCGCCGCCATAATAAAGAGCAGCCCCGCCGCCTGATTTATCGTGGAAATGATGATACCGGGCAGGTCTTTTACTTTGAGGTCTTTGTACGCAAAACCTAGAATGAGCGCGTAAAATGTTACCACAACGGATGCTTCGGTCGGGGTAAAAAACCCGGACATGATGCCGCCGATAATGAGTACGGGTGCCATAAGCGGCCAAAAAGCGCGTTTGAACGTTTCCCAAATAACACTAAAACGTTCCATGCGCGGCGCGGTAGGGTAGTGGTAGATTTTTGCCATTATGGCAAGCGCTATCATCATGCCGATACCCAAAACGATACCGGGAAGAAAGCCCGCCATAAAAAGCCGCGCAACCGACACGCCGGTTATCGCGCCGTACAGCACGAACGGAATACTGGGCGGGATAACAGGCCCGATAATTGACGAGGCGGCAACAAGAGACGCGGAAACAGCGGGTTCGTACCCGTCGTCTACCATCGCCTTGTGTTCAATTTGCCCCAGGCCGGCGGCATCTGCCACCGCGGAGCCGGACATCCCGGAAAAAATGATACTCGCCATAATGTTTACCTGACCAAGCCCGCCGGGTATGTGCCCGGTAAGCGCCTTGGCAAAGGCAAATATACGGGCGGTAATACCCCCGGTATTCATCAGGTTGCCCGCGAAAATGAAAAACGGAATCGCCAGCAGCGTAAAGCCCGTGGTGCCGTAATACATACGGTGCGGGAGCATGGCGAGAAAATTATTGCCGCCAAATCCCGCAAAAAAGATAACTGCGGAAAGCCCTATCGCCACAACAACCGGTATATTCAGCAGCAGAAAAACGAGCAGCGTTCCAAAAATGACAAATGTAAGCATACATCCCCTAGAGAAGCGCTGATTTATGCAATGACACGTAAATCAGCGCTTAGAAGGCCGGTTTTAGCGGGTTTCTTCCGCCATTTTCATCCACGTATCGAAATTTTCCGCCCCAACATTGACGCGAATCTTTTCGTAAGCGGGTCCCATTTTATCCGAAAAAGGCTTTAGGTCAGGCGTGTCTATCTGTACGCCGAGGCTCCGCATTTCCTCAATTTGTTTCGCTTCATTGTCGCGGACGGTCTGCCTCATCAAAAGACGCGCGGCATCAGATTCTTCCTGAAAAATCTTTTTCTGCTCGTCCGTAAGTTTGTTCCATACATCCTTGCTGACAAGGTGTACCATCGAACTATACAGGTAATTGACTATCGTGATGTATTTTTGCGATTCGTACAGTTTGAGGGTATAAATCGTGTCGATGGGGTTTTCCTGCCCGTCAACAACGCCCTGCCGCATCGCCATTACCAATTCGCCAAAGGCTATTGTCTGCACATTGGCGCCGAGCGCTTCCATGGCCGCCTGGTAGGCCATTGCCGGCGGCGTACGGATTTTTAGCCCCGCTACATCTTCCGGTTTGAGTATCGGATGTTTTGAGTTGGTGATTTGCCGAAAACCCCATTCCCAACTTGAAAGCATAATAACGTTTTTCTTTTCCAGTTCCGGTTTTGCCCAATCCTTGAACGGGCCGTCCAATACTCTGTCCATGTGGTCGTACCCGTCTATCGCGAAAGGAATCGCCACCGTGTCGAAAAGCGGGACGTGCTTGGCTATCTGATCTTGCCCCGAAAGCGTCATGTCTACGGTGCCAAGCAGTAATTGTTCGAGTATTTCCGGCGGGCTGCCGAGGACGTTGTTCGGGTAAAGGGTGATTTTAACCGCCCCATCCGTGCGTTTTTCCACGTTGGCCGCAAATTGTTTGGCTGCCGTCTGCGCTGCGCTCTCTTCCGAACCGAAGTGCGCCAGTTTTAAGTCCAATTGTTTGGGCGCTTTTTTAGCGCACCCGCCCAAAATTGCCAGCGCAAACACCGCCGCTGCCAGCAAAGCCGTTTTCTTTTTCATCTAAACTAATCTCCTTGTTTGTTAGTTTCTGGACAGTATACAGTGAAAACCGCCCGGTGTCAAGGATTTTTTTTGCTTTTGTTAAAATTTTTGAATAAGATTAGCAGACTGCCCTGTTGCCGCAACTATCTTTGCGCGGTAGACTAAACGCATGGCATACGAAATAGCGGCGACCGGCAGAGCGTTGCCGAAAAACCGTGTTACCAACGATGAACTTGCGAAAACGATTGATACCAACGATGAATGGATACGTTCTCATACGGGAATAGGCTCCCGTTACATTGCCGAACCGGAACTTACCAATAGCGGGCTGGCTGCCCGCGCCGCCCGTGCCGCCATCGAACAACTTGCTGAAAAAACCGGCGCGGCGGCGGAAACCGTTATTGCAAGCCTTGATGTGATTATTGTAGCAACCGTTACCGGCGACTATCTTGGCGGTGTGCCGCCGACATCCTGCATCGTGCAAGATATTCTGGGCGCTAAACAAGCGGCTTGCTTTGATATTGAAGTATGTTGTACCGGTTTTATTTATGGCCTTGATATTGCCTCCGGGCTTTTGGCCGTAAACCGCCGGCGTAAACGTGTTTTGTTTATTTCTTCGGAATTGCTTTCTCGCATTACCGATTGGACAGACCGGAGTACGTGTGTCCTTTTTGGCGATGGGGCTGCGGCGGTGATTATCGAAAAGACAGATGCGCCCAGCGAGGGTGCCGGCCGGCGCGGCATACTCCGCTCAATACTGGGGGCGGACGGTTCTGGCGGCGAAACTCTTATAGTCCGGCGCGGCGGCACCCGTTTTCCTTATAAAACAGGCGAAGTGGTAGATAAGCCGCCTCACGTGGAGATGGACGGGCGCGCCGTGTACAATTTTGCCGTCAAAGCAATTACCGAAACGATTAGCCTATTGCTGGAAGAAGAAAACTTGACCGTAAATGACCTTGCCGTC
The DNA here is from genome assembly GCA_031257075.1 of Spirochaetaceae bacterium. Taxonomy (GTDB): domain Bacteria; phylum Spirochaetota; class Spirochaetia; order Treponematales; family Breznakiellaceae; genus JAIROZ01. The sequence goes on along the minus strand of JAIRPM010000134.1, from coordinate 9,908 downwards.
ATTATTCCCCACCAGGCAAACGCGCGGATAGTGCAGGCTGCTCAAAAGCGCCTTCACCTGCCGGAGGAAAAGGTATATATGAATATGGAAGAATACGCGAACACATCGGCGGCTTCTATTCCGATTGCGCTTGATGAAGTGAACCGCGCCGGCAAATTAAAGCGCGGCGATATTGTAATGTTCGTAGGATTTGGCGGCGGTTTAACGTATGGAGGCACGCTTGCCGTATGGTAAAACTTGAATTTAACAAACCCGCTTTTCTCTTTCCGGGGCAAGGATCCCAGTATCAGGGTATGGCTCTGGATTTGTACGAAGAAAGCGCCGGGGTGAGGGATGTTTTTGCCCGCGCTTCCGAAATTTTTCACCGGGACATGAAGAAACTGCTTGCGGAAGCCGGTGAAGATGAATTAAAAAACACAGAAATAGCCCAATGCGCGGTAACGCTGGCCAATCTTTCTTCTGCCGCGTTCCTCGCGGAGCGAGGGGTGCGGGCCGTCTGCGCCGCGGGGCATAGCCTTGGCGAATATGCCGCGCTCCACGAAGCCGGTATTATTTCGCTGGACGACTGCTTTGCTCTCGTCCGTGAGCGCGGCAAAGCAATGGCTGCTCACGGCATCAGCGGCGCGGGTATGGCGGCTGTGTTAGGCATTTCGCCTGAAGCGGTCGAAAAGTTGATAAATGAATGGTCGGAAGCCGGTTTGCGAGGGGTATACGCGGCAAATTTCAATTCGAACCGGCAGACGGTTATTTCCGGCACTGTTTCCGCGCTTGCGGAAGTTGAAACGCGCTTCAAAGAAGCGGGAGCGCGCCGTGTGCTGGCGCTTAAAGTATCCGGCCCTTTTCACAGCCCTCTTATGAAGGAAGCGGCGGACGCATTTGCCGCTTTTTTGCAAACCGTCCATTTTAACGAACCGCGTATTCCTTTTTTTTCCAATGTAAGCGGTAAACGTGTAACGAACGGCGCGCAGGCAAAAGAATACGCCCTACGGCAAATTACGGCACCGGTACGCTGGATAGACGAGGAAGCGGAAATCGCCGCGGCCGGTATTGACGCGGCGCTGGAAACCGGGCCCGGCAAAGCGCTCTGCGGATTGTGGGCGGATACCGGCAGTTCTATTCCATGTTTTGCCGCCGGAACAGTTGCCGCCCTTATGGGATTGGGCGGCCTTTCAAAAAACACTTAATTCCCCGCGCATGGCGTACGTAATGAGGGTTTTGCACGCGCGCCCCAAATACGCTATATTAAAAGTATGAATTTTTTCCGTGTTTTTGGGGCAGGGCTGTTGCTACTCTGCTTATGCATCCCCGCCGCCGCGCAGCAAAACCCTCCGGCCGCTAAGCCGGCAGATGCGCAGCAATCTAAAGACGGCGGGAAAAATGAAGATGAGAAGGAAGAAGAAAAACCTCCCCCGTTAAAAGAATATGACCCTGTAGGCAACTTTATCTTTTCGTTTGGCGGAGCGCTTGTATTCTATAACGAAGATGGCGGTGTCAATACTGCGCCCGCGCCTGTTCTGCCTGTGCCCTATGCCGCGTTTGATTGGATAGCGCTCAGGCGTGGCGTTTTCAATATGGGGCTTGGAAGCCGCATCAGCCTCTATTGGAATAACTATTTGTGGCAGGACAAACGGCCATGGCCTGCGGAAATTGAAAATAGGCAGGCCTTTGTTACCGGCATTGTCCCGGCTGTTGCGGCGCGGTTTGTTGTTCACTTTAACAGAATAATGCTCCATATTCATACCGGAATTTCCGCCGATTTACGGATAGTTACCGAAGCGCTTGATTTGAACGCGGAAGACGAGGACGAGGCGCGCCGGCAAACCGCGCTGATACGCGGTTATTTTTGGGAAAATGCCCGTTTTCTCTACCCGTTGTTTGTATTTGGTATGGATTTTCCGGTAACAAGAAAATGGCGTTTGGGGGTTGAGGTTTCGGCGAGTATGCCGTTTTCACAGATGGCAAACGGCGAAACGCTGGGGCTGGATGCTTGGCGTTTGGGAATAGGGGTTTCAATTTCACGGCATTTCTTCTTAAAACCGGCTCAAAAAGAAAAACCCGAAAACAGTGAGCCGGCAGATACAAAATGAGCGCATCTTGGCAAGAGGCTCTGTATCCGCTATAGTAATGGTGTACGGAAAGACACCGTGCTATTTACAAGGAGTTGATTATGCTGGTAAGCCGAATAATGACAAAAAATCCGGTATTTGTGGAACCGTCAATGCCGGTAAGCGAGGCGCGTTCTCTTATGGAAAAAGAAAAAATCGGGCGGTTGCCGGTGATTGACGCGCATAAAAATTTGACGGGGCTTATTACAAAAAAAGACCTGCTTAAAGCCGGCCCGTCGCCCGCGACCAGTCTTGATATGTACGAAATTAGTTATCTGCTCTCCAAATTAACGGTGGACAAAGTAATGACCAAAAATGTTATTACTATTGCTGAAAATGACGTTGTTGAGGAGGCGGCACGTATTATGGCCGCGCATGACATTAGTTGCTTACCCGTAATGCGGGGAACTTTGCTTGTCGGCATCATTACCGGCACCGATCTGTTCCATGCTTTTGTTGACGCATTTGGAGGGAGGCGGCATGGTATCCGGGTAACGCTGCTCATGGATGACAAACCGGGAGAACTCGCCCGCGTAGCCGGCGCGTTAAGTGAACGGGGCGGTTTTATTGAGGCGTTCATAACCCACCGGGGTGATGAACTAAGCCATAAACGGGGAACGTTCAAAATTACCGGGCTTGACCAAAAAACAGTTGAAAGCATAGCCGCCGCACTCGGCGCTCAAATCGAAGATATTATGCAGGCGGACGCAAAGTAATAAAAGGAAATTTTTTATGACCGAACAATTTATATTAACCTTGATAGACAAATTTGAAACCGGTTCGATGCGGGAAATGGAATGGCGCGATGGCGTTTCCAGCCTGCTCCTAAGTAAAAATTACGGCGCCCTGCTTTCGGTAGACGGGGCTGCCGGAGCGTCGGAACGCCGGCAGCCGACCGGAATTCCGACGAGCCCGCCGGCTGGAACCCCGGCATCTTTGAGCCAGTCCGAAGTTGACAAAGCGCTGAACAGCGGCCAGGGCAGGGCAGCCGGTGAAGTTATATCATCCCCGATTGTAGGGACGTTTTATGCCGCTCCAGGGCCGGATTCCCCTGCCTTTGTTAGCAAAGGCAGCAAAGTAAAAAAAGGCGATACCCTCTGCATTCTTGAAGCGATGAAAATGATGAACAAACTGGAAGCGGAATTTGACTGCGAAATTCTCGATATAAAAGCAAGCCCGGGTCAACTTGTTGAATTCGGCGAGCCTTTGTTTGAAGCGCGCAGGCTCTAGGCAACGCTGCTTAAAGTCAAATCAGCGTTGCCTAAGCCTATTGCGCCGCATTTAGGCGGTTCATTATAATTTCCCCGCCTATAATGGTAATTTGCGGCTCCCAGTTTTCATCGAATACGGCGATATCGGCATCGAGGCAGGGCGCTATACGGCCTTGCGATGTATATCCCATAACTTCGGCGGGATTAGCTGTCGCGCACCGCACGGCATCAACAAGCGGGAAGCCGAAATGTATCAGGTTCTTTAAGCCTTGCGGCATAGTAAGCGATGAACCGGCTACTACGCCATCCGCTTTGCGGTGCCAGCACCCTCCTTCAAATACAACTTCTTCGCCATTGGCGAAAAAAGGGCCTGTTTTTTGGCAGGTAGGCAAGAGCGCGTCGGTTACAAGTACAATTTTGTCCATGGCTTTATCGCGTAAGAGCAATTTGAAGAGGTCGGGATGGACATGTACGCCGTCCGCGATAACTTCACAACTCATATCATTGTTGATAAGCACGGCACCCACAGCCCCCGGGTTGCGGTGGTGCATATGGCGCATCGCGTTAAAAAGATGCGTTGTGTGAAGTATACCTGCCTGCATACCTTCCAGCATATTTTCGTAGAGAGCGTCTGTGTGACCCGCTTGTAAAATAACGCCTTTTTTGAGGGCGGAAAGCGCTAATTCGCGCATGTTTTTGATTTCCGGCGCAACCGTCATATTAACAAGAAAACCGTCGGCGGCTTCCCAGAGGCGGTCGAAGAGCCACACATCAACCGGCTGTATCGTTTCCGGTTTTTGTACGCCGCATTTTTCCGGCGACAGGAAAGGCCCTTCAAGGTGAATTCCCATAATGCGCGCGCCCCGGCGGGGGCTTTGGCGCTGTTCTTTGCCGATAGCTTCGACAATGGCAAGAATTCCCTTTATCATTGTCGTTTCATCTGTGGGATACAATGTGGGATGAAAGGCTGTAACTCCTAGTTTCGCCAATTCTTCCGCCATGCGCAAAATCGATTCGGCGTTGTAATCATCAACACCAAATCCGGCAAAACCATGGATATGCGTGTCGATAAGGCCGGGCGTGATATACGCGCCGTGCGTGTCTATCAGCGTTGTTTCCGGCGGGAACTTCTTTTGCAGAAACCGTTTTTGGCTAAAAACATCGGCTATTTTGCCTTTGTCTATCAGCACGGCGCACTGTTCTATAACAGAAAAGCGGTTGACAATAGAGCCGTTATACAAACATATTGCCATAGCGTCCTTTACAAAAGAGAAGCGGCTTCGGAATCTACAATAACGGTAACGTCTGCATGGAGACGCAGCACCGACGCGGGAAGGCGCGGGGTAATAGGCCCGTGTACCATGCTTTTGAGAGCGCCGGCTTTTGCTTTACCGGATGCTATCAAAAGAATTTTCCGTGAACGCATAATGGTACCGATGCCCATAGTGTAAGCAAAACGCGGCACATCTTCCTCACGGGTAAAAAAACGCTTGTTGGCTTCGATAGTACTCGGCGTAAGCGGCTGTTTATGCGTTTCGGCGGTAAATTCATCGGCCGGTTCGTTAAAGCCGATATGCCCGTTATTGCCTATACCGAGCAGTTGCAGGTTAATTCCGCCCAGACTGTCTATCAGGGTTTCGTAACGCGCGCATTCTTTTTTGTCATCGGTTTCCAGCCCGTTGGGAATGTACGTGTTTTCCAGATTGATGTTTACTTTGGAAAACAAATTTGTCTGCATAAAACGGCGGTAACTTTGCGGGTCGTCCCCGGAAAGCCCGTAATATTCGTCCAGATTGACGGTCCGCACTCGTGAAAAATCGGCATCGCCCGCTCGCGCCCATTCGGCGAGAAAAGTATAAATTCCCAATGGCGAAGAACCTGTTGCAAGCCCCAATACGCTGTCCGGTTTTTGTAAAATCTGCGCCTGTATTAACAACGCGGATTTACGGCTCAATTCATTATAGTCTTTTGTAGTATATATTTTCATACTGCTAGTATGGCGCAAAACGGCTGCAGAATCCCAGCCCCCGCCGGGTGTTATGGTATTTTTTCAGATGCTTTTGCTTCGTTCCAAAAAATGTCAAGCGCGCTGAGCGGGAATTTGCCGTTTTTGTCTGCCGCGGATTTTTCTTTGGCTTCTTTTTCAACATACTTAAAACGTTTTTCAAATTTGTTATTGGCGCGTTGGAGCGCGATAGAGGGGTCTGTATTAAGAAGCCGGCAGAGATTGATAACAGAAAAAAGAAGGTCGCCCGCTTCTGTTTCAACGGCATCATCAGGTCCGGCCCCGCCGGCGCTGCCGGCTTGCTCAAGAGCGGTTTTAAGTTCGGCGGTTTCTTCGGCTATTTTTTCCCATGCTCCGTTTGCGTTCGGCCAATCGAAACCTATTTTGGCGGCTTTTTTTTGCATATTGAAAGCGCGTTCAAGGGCGGGCAGGGCGCGGGAAACCTCATCAAGTATCGAGTTTTTGGGTTTACGGCCTTCCTGTTCAATTTTGATTTGCGCCCAATTTTTCAGTACTTCGGCGGAATCTTTTACGTTAACATTACTAAAGACATGGGGATGCCGGCGAATCAATTTTTGGGTAATGCCTTCGAGTGTTTGCGCCACCGAAAACGAGCCTTCCTGTTCATACATATACGAAAGCATGGCGGCGAGTAAAAAAATATCGCCCAATTCTTCCTGCGTATGGACATTATCATTTTCTTCTATTGCTTCGATACATTCATAAGTTTCTTCAATTAAATTGGAACGCAATGAAAACGGCGTTTGCTCTCTGTCCCATGGGCAGCCGCCGGGTGCCCGGAGCGTTTGTATTGTACGGTACAATTCATTGAACGCTTCACCGGGCAGGACGGCGGTTTTATTTTTGTCTTCCATCAATTTTTCCTGATAAAAGCATCTTTATACCCATAACGCCTGAAATGAAGGAGAGACGCATTGCTTTCACCTTCATTAAGAGGTCCGACAAGGAGGCGGTAAGAACTTTTCCCGCTTAATCCGTAACTTTGCAGGAGCATAGGATAAGAGCCTTCTATTTTTGTCGCTTCCTGCTCAAGGGATTCGGTACTGTTGTAAATACCGAGTTGAATATAATAACTTCCATTGGCAAGTTGTTGAACAACCGGAATGGAGGCTGCTTGGGATGGATAGGGCGGGCGTTTAGCGCCATATCCTTCTTGCGCCGTAGAAACATCGATGATAATACCGCCGCCGTGCGTGTCAATGTCTAAATAGGGGCTCTCCGGCTCAACAGGGTCAATCCGAATAATTTGTTCGTAGAGCGGCGGCAGGGCGCGGTTTTGCGCCAAATTTTCATTCAATTCCACATCCGGCAAAACACCGATAGCGGTTTGAGGCGGTATAGCCGCGCTATTCCCTTGCGCCCTGTCCTGAGGCTCGATATCGGTAAGCGGCGCTATTACGGTAGATGGCGGTATAGCCGCGCCGGTTCCATGGGGCGTGTCCGGCAAAGAGGGCTCGTTTAGCGTATTGATGTTGTATACCGGCGGTATAGCTGCGGCGGTTCCCTGAGCCTGTTCGCCGAACCACGGTTCGGTGAGAGCGGTTGGCTGGCCGTTCGGCGGGTAGGCCGCGGCGGTTCCCTGAGCCTGTTCACCGAACCACGGTTCGGTGAGGGCGGTTGGCTGGCCGTTCGGCGGGTAGGCCGCGGCGGTTCCCTGAGCCTGTTCACCGAACCAGGGTTCGGTGAGAGCGGTTGGCTGGCCATCCGGCGGGTAAGCGAAGTTCATACCCTGAGCCTGTTCGCCGAACCAGGGTTCGGTGAGGGCGGTTGGCTGGCCATCCGGCGGGTAAGTGAAGTCCATACCCTGCGCCGCATCGACACCATCGGAGCCTGTGAACCAGGGTTCAGTAAGAGCGGTTGCCGGGCCGTCCGGCGGGTAAGCGAAGTTCATACCCTGAGCCGCATCGACACCATCGGAGCCTGTGAACCATGGTTCGGTGAGGGCGGTTGGCTGGCTGTCCGGCGGGTAAGCAGCGTCCATACCCTGTGCCGCATCAGCACCGTCAGAGCCGGTGAACCATGGTTCGGTGAGAGCGGTTGCCGGGCCGTCCGGCGGGTAAGCGAAGCCCATACCCTGCGCCGCATCGACACCATCAGAGCCGGTGAACCAGGGTTCGGTGAGGGCGGTTGCCGGGCCGTCCGGCGGGTAAGCGAAGCCCATACCCTGAGCCGCATCGACACCATCGGAGCCGGTGAACCAGGGTTCGGTGAGGGCGGTTGCCGGGCCGTCCGGTGGATAAACGAAGCCCATATCCTGCGCCGCATCAGCGCCGTCAGAGCCTGTAAAGCGTGGTTCAGTGAGAGCGGTTGCCGGGCTGTCCGGCGGGTAAGCAGCGTTCATATCTTGCGCCGCATCAGCGCCGTCAAAGCCGGTGAACCAGGGTTCGGTGAGGGCGGTTGCCGGGCCGTCCGGCGGGTAAGCGAAGCCCATACCCTGAGCCGCATCGACACCATCAGAGCCGGTGAACCAGGGTTCGGTGAGAGCGGTTGCCGGGCCGTCCGGTGGGTAAGCAGCGTTCATACCTTGAGCCGCATCGACACCATCAGAGCCGGTGAACCAGGGTTCGGTGAGGGCGGTTGCCGGGCCGTCCGGCGGGTAAGCGAAGCCCATACTCTGTGCCGCATCGACACCATCGGAGCCTGTAAAGCGTGGTTCGGTGAGGGCGGTTGCCGGGCCGTCCGGTGGGTAAGCAGCGTCCATACCCTGAGCCGCATCGACACCGTCGGAGCCTGTAAAGCGTGGTTCGGTGAGGGCGGTTGCCGGTCCGTCCGGCGGGTAAGCAGCGTCCATATCTTGTGCCGCATCGACACTGTCAGAGCCGGTGAACCACGGTTCGGTGAGAGCTGTTGCCGGGCCGTCCGGCGGATAAGCAACGCCCATATCTTGCGCCGCATCGACACCGTCAGAGCTTGTAAAGCGCTGTTCGGTGAGGGCGGTTGGTTGGCCGTTCGGCGGGTAAGTGAAGACCATACCCTGTGCCGCATCTGCACCGTCAGAGCCGGTGAACCAGGGTTCGGTGAGGGCGGTTGCCGGGCCGTCCGGTGGATAAACGACGCCCATATCCTGTGCAGCATCAGCGCCGTCAGAACCTGTAAAGCGTGGTTCGGTGAGGGCGGTTGCCGGGCCGTCCGGCGGATAAGCAACGCCCATATCTTGCGCCGCATCGACACCGTCAGAGCCTGTAAAGCGCGGTTCGGTGAGGGCGGTTGCCGGGCCGTCCGGTGGGTAAGCAGCGTCCATACCCTGAGCCGCATCGACACCATCGGAGCCGGTGAACCACGGTTCGGTGAGTTTGCCAATAAGCGGTTCGGGGGGCAATTCCAGCCCCGTTTTGGCTGCGCCATCGGACGCAGCCTGTCCCCAGCCTTCAGCGTTTTTTGCGGGCGCGTTTTCTCCATCAAAGAAGGAATCGTCAAGCGGATACGCATCCGGTTCAGGCGCGTGGAGATATCCGGCAGTTTGCGCGTTTTCCGGGGTATACTCGGCATCGGTAAGAGAAACATCCGCTTTTTCAGGGAAATCATTGATGTCCGCGTAACCGGCTTTTTCTTTCCAGTCTACGCCTAATAGCGGAATAGTATGTTCTGGCGCTTGAAGGGGGAATCCCGTCTGCGGCAATTCTTCAGGATAAAGATTGTCGGAAAGATTTATAGCGTTCCCTTGCTGCGGTTCCTCAGGAATACCGGCAGCGCTGGCTTGGCCGCTAATATCATTCATAGGAGAAATTAAAGCAATCTCTTTGCCGTCCGGGCCAAAACCGCCGCTCAACACGGATTGAGGCTGTTCTTCCGGTACAGGAGGAATGCCATTTTGAGGTTCAGTAAGCGCCATATCCATACCGTCAGGGCCAAATCCTACCGAGTGAATTATCTCCGCTTTGTCGGGAACGCTTTGTGAAGAAAATTCATCTACCGGTTCAAGGAGAGTGGAAGTTTGGCTGTCCGGGCCAAAACCATTTGCCCATGTATCCGGTAACGGTTCTTTTATGCTATCCAATGGTTCAATCAAACCGGTAAGCGGCTTGTCCGGGCCAAAGCCTTCAATCAATTCGGCTTGCGCGTTCTCGGCGGCGGGCGGTGGCGTTTCCGGCGGTTTTACCGCTACGTTACTTTCCGCGTCGTTAAGTTTAATTTCCTTGTCCTTAGGGGCAAAAGGATTATCATAGATGGCTTCCGGCACCGGGCCTTTGGGCATCTTAAAATCAATGTCAGGCAGTTTTGAATGACGTTCATTGGGATACGGCCGGAATTCAACTACAGATGCCTTCTCCGGTATGGAAAAATCCACATCGGCTAACGAAGGTGTTTTCTCATTAGGATTGATTGGCCCGAAAGCATCCCCCCAAGCCGTTTGAGCGGCCTCATCGGGGATAAAGGAATCGGCGTTTTGCGGGTCATAAAGTCTCGGTTCCGTGCCGTTCGGTCCGAAGGCATCCCCCCAAGCCGTTTGAGCGGCCTCATCGGGAATAAAGGAATCGGCGTTTTCGGGGTCATAAAGTCTCAGTTCCGCGCCATTTGGCCCGAAGGCATCTCCCCACGCTGTTTGAGCAGCCTCATCGGGAATAA
>JAIRPM010000079.1 GCA_031257075.1 Spirochaetaceae bacterium | reverse complement strand
GCATCCGCAACGTTTTTTCCTATAGCGCAAACTTTGAAATCGGTTTCGACCGAGAGGCTTGACCTTACACAATCAGCGACCGATATTTGGCTATCCACGATAACGACTTTAATCATAGGTATCCTTTTTACTAACAATAATGGTTACTATTATTAAATATTTGACAAGCAAAAAGGTTTCACTTTGAAGGATTTGAATCTGCATAAATCTGCGAACAATTGTTTAAATGCTTTTGACCTGGAGCAAAACGCTTTAGCGGTTTGTTCCTCTTCAGAACAACTCTTTTTATGCCGAAAATAGGGTAATGCGTACGCTTAAATATCTGTTCCCGGTCTGGCTGGGTATTGCGTTTTATTGTGTGGCGGCTATAGTTACCGGGCCTTCAGGAATTTCGGCCTACAAACAACTGGAAGCAGAAAAGCAAAAACAGATAGAAAACATATATACGCTTAATGTAACACGAGAACGACTGGAGGGTTTAAAATCGGCGCTCATATACGATGAAGATACTATTTCTGTCTATGCGCGGGATTTAGGATACGGTACCGCCGATGAACGGTTTGTCCGTATTGTCGGGCTGCTATCCGGTCAAACCGCGCCGGATTTAACCGCAGGCGAAGTATATATATATGATACGCCCATTTACAAAGACGACAAAACACTCCGTATAATAGCCCTTATTATCGCGGCATTTTCCTTTTTTATCATCCTCCTTGTTGATGTCCTGTTATTTATAAAAAATATATAGCCCCGGCCGCAAAGCCGCTTTTTGTTGGAATCCCAAGAAGCACTAATTCGAGTCAATTTAATCAGCGCTTCCCTAAAAAATGCTGTGCCGTTTTCTGAATACATGGTAATTTAAGTCAGGGAAAATACTATGGGCGGCGCTGAGTTCGGCAAGTAGTTTTGTACTTAAATAATCACCACCCAATGATTCATAAATAGCGGTAAAGTTGCGCAGATGCGCCAAAATACGGCCTTCGTTCCATGCCCCCCCCTCAGTCCCATGCCTTATTTTTACAAAATCAGAAGTCTGCGCAAGCAGTATTTCCCTCACAGACTGATTTAACGCGGTGGCGCGCAAGCCGGATTCATCGCTAAAACGTTCAGAAAGTTCTGTCATGCGTTCAATTGCATGGTAGATGTGCCGGTATATCCAATCATTGGGCCTGTCAAGAAAATCTTCGCCATAGCCATTATATGCTCCCGATGAGAATTCGGGTGAAAGCGTTTGAAAGTTACGTGAATCCTGCCGGCATAAATATTCAAAAGGAGTCGCAAATACAAGATTTTCCCATGCCGCGCCCAGTCTAAACAATTCTTCCAAAAAGAAAAAACCCTCCTGCCAAAAACGCCCCAGAGAATCGGCATCCCATACGCATAAACTTACCGGCGCCATTCCCGTAAGGCTATACGCTTGAGAAAGCGCCGCCATCCGGCGCTCTAAAAATTCCCCGGCGTATTTTTTTGCCCGCTTCTTTGCCCCTGAACGGTCGTATACGTGGTATTTATCCCCGGCGCTTAAATAGCGGTACCCCGTAGACAAACGTTTGCCATCTTTGTCCAGAAAATTCCGTACCGCGCTTTGAGGGAGTTTGAAACCTATATCTTCGTAATAATCACAATAAATACCGTCATGAATGCGCAAAATAGGGCTTTCCGCGCGGTACGGCGTGTAGGTTACGCTGTCCTCCCCCCCGTAAATTTCGGCAAAAGCATAGTGGTCCCGGACAAGCAGAAAACAGCCTTCAGATGAACGGTACGGATAGAACGAACCGGTTTTGCCGGGCGGGTCGGCAAGCGCGGCGGCATGCGCCGTGATAACGGTATAATTTATACCGTATCTTCGCAGAAAAACATCAATTTCTTTCGACCAGCCCAATTCCGGCAGCCAAAATCCGGCAGGGTTGTCGCCGAAAAGATTGCGGTAATCCGTAAGCGCGGTTTCAAATTGCGTGTGTATTATTTGAGAATACTGGGTATAATAGGGCAAAAAACAATGTGTTCCCGCCGTGGAAAGAATTTCCAAACGGCCTTTTTGCCGGTAGTACCGCAATGCGCTGATAATATCTTTATTGTAACGTTCTATAAAAGCAAGTTTTTTTTCTTTTATTGTATTGTAATAATAGCGGGCTAATTTCCACAGGGAATCATTATGTTTGTTTTCTGTACGGATTAGTTCAACTTCTCCAAATGCTATCTGTTTGTCAACATAGCGTAAATATTTATCAACAAGCGCCGTATTACGGAACATCGCGGCCAGCAGCGGCGACAGCACTATGCCTATACGGCAGGGAACACAGTCTATATCAAGCCGTTCAAGCATCTGCAAAAACGGTATATAGGTTTCGGAAAGTGCCTGAAAAAACGGCATTTCATCGGCATAAATCTGCGAATCAGTATGCCGTATAAAAGGAAGATGACAATTAAGAAGAATTGATATGGTATTATTGCCTTCCATATATTTCTCCCGGCAGCGCTGCTTAACCAGACGCTAATAACAACACGGCCCTAAAACAACTCATTTCGCTTAAAGCCAATATTCTTTATTATCGCAAAATCTTTTATCCCGGAAATCTGCCATAGTTCGTTATTGTACAATTCGTTGCTGCCGGTAACAAGCATCCTGGGCAGCGTGAAATCGCCGGTTGTTGCCAGAACAAGTTCCGCCGCGCCAAGCCGCGCGCACAATTCAACGCGAAAGGTGCCGCCCGAAGGCGTAAAATGCAGATACCATGCGCTGTCCTTGTTGCCTACCGAAACGGAATAAAAATCGCTGTAGTTTTTTTCACCGGCCGCTTTTTCACGTACTTTTAAGAGATAACCGCGGAAGTTGGGCCGCCGTTCCATGTTTTTCTTTTTACCGGTCAAAAGTTCCCAGCAGACAAAAACCCACAGCGGGTCGCGGACTATCGCGTAAATGACGCTCATACCATAATTGAGAGGGAGTTTTGCAAGTTCATATTCGTTGGCACGCCCCCGGTCAGTTTTTGGTTTGTTTTCAAGATTCTGAATATGTTCGTTTTCGATTTCTTGTTCTTCAATGGCATCCGCGAATGACCGGTTTCGCAACAGACCGCTGTTTTCCGCCGCGTCTTCGAGCAATTCTCTCAAAAGCGCGTTCCGGTCAAGCGCTCCGTAAATTTCTATTCCCGAAGCGCAGGCAAGAGCGGCTATCTCGCTGGTAGATAAGTTTTCAAGACAAGGTTTTTGAAATTTCATGCACCTCACTCTGTTGAAAATACCGGCTCTTTGTCATTTCTTGAGCATTTTTGCTTTGAAAAGAAGCAGGTAATCAATAAACGAAATATACGACAACGCTACGCACAGATAGAACAGTATCACTGCCGCTATCTGTGAAAACGGCGGTTTTTCCGATATAAGCTCCGTTTTTACAAGAATCTGCAGGGCAAGCACATAAAAACCGGAAGCAATGTACAAAACTGTTTTCAGTTTGCCGCCGCCTCGCGCCGCTATCGCAAACCCTCCTTTTATTGAAATCATGCGGAGAAATATTTGCCCGAATTCCCGCCAAAAAATAAGGATAAAAGCAACCGGAGGCATATAGCCGTCAAGTGTAAAACAGAAAAATGTGGTAATATGGAGCAAAGCGTCGGCAAACGGGTCAAACAGTTTGCCGGTGTCGCTTACTTCACCCAATTTGCGGGCATAAAAGCCATCCAAAAAATCTGTAAATTCGGCAAAAATCAACGCGGCTGTAAGAAGGACAAGGACAAAAAGGGATGCCGTTTCGTTTTTCCCTGCCAAATAACCGGAAAGCCGGTAACAAACGAAGAAAACAGGCGCAAAAAACATGCGCACAAGGGTAAATTTATCTGCTAATCTCACAAAATGTATTGTAATTACCCTGTAAAATAGTGTCTAGAGGAACACCGGCGCACTCCAGCAATTTTATGTTTAGCAAATTAACGTTTCCTTAGCGCAAATTCCCGCTCTTATACATTGGATAACGCTTTTGCGGCCCGCTAAAGCAACGCTTTTGCGGCCGCTAACGCCGATTTTTCCGCATCGAGAATCGCAGCGGAATCGAATTCCGCGCCAGGCGGAGCGTTCCAGTCGCGTTCCAGCGTTCGTGATGTTATCGCGGGAATGTCCAAAAACGGTATCGCGCCTTTCAGAAAAAGAGAGCCGGCGTATTCGTTGGCCGTATTATAAGCAAGCGGGTAAAAACCGCCCCTTTCCGCCGCGTCATAGGCAAGCCTTAGCATCGGGAATTTTTCCATATCAGGTTTTTCAAAAGAAAGAGTAAGCGGCGGGGCGCTTGCCATGTCAAAATCCAGTTCTCCCCAAGGCGAAGGGGCAAGCGCGGGAAAGTGCAGCGCTTGATGTATGGGCAGGCGCATATCGGGCGCGGAGAGCGCCGCATATACCGCGCCGTCAGCCATAGCAAGCATGGAATGCACGATACTTTGCGGATGTACCGAAACGGCTATTATATGCGGGGAAAATTCCATGATTTTGGATATCTGTATTACTTCAAGCCCTTTGTTGGCAAGGCTTGCCGAATCGAGCGTAATTTTCGGCCCCATCTTCCATGTGGGATGAGCAAGCGCCTTTTCGATAGTTACCGCGCTCATTTGTTCAAGTGAATAAGTCCTGAACGGCCCGCCCGACGCGGTAAGAATTACCCTCTTGACATGCCGCGCCCCATGACGGGCGGCAAGATTGAAAATCGCCGAACATTCCGAATCAACCGGAATGATGCGCGCGCCGGTTTTTGCCGCGTTTGCCTTCAGCGCATCCCATGCCATAACCACCGATTCCTTGTTGGCAAGCGCAAGAACAGCGCCCAGTTCCACGGATTTGAACGAAGGAAGCAGACCGGCGCTTCCGGCAATGCCGTTTATTACAATGTCGGGCTGGATTTCTTCTAGCGCGCGCAAAACCGCTTCGGGGCCGCCGCCAAAAACCTTTTTTACAGATGGCACCGCTTCTTGCACGGCTTCCCGCGAAAGACCGCTTGCCGCCACGGCCGCCGCCGGAAATTCGCGCGCCAATGCGGCCAAGTCTACAGACTTTGAATGAACGCTCGCAAGCGCCAAATCAAAATCGTCATGACAAAATCTAAGTACATCAAGAGCGTTCCGCCCAATCGAGCCGCTCGCCCCCAGTACCGCAACTTTTTTTCTACCCATACCTAAAGTTCTATTAAAAGACCGCGGGGAATAAACACTCCATTTTCCCCTTAAACAGCCGCTTTTCTGTACGGTTGTGTTTTATTTCCGCATGAAATTTTCTTGTTACCATAGTTTATTCCTCTATAAGAGGAATAAACTATGGGCAGTTTTGGCAGAAAAAACAAGAGGGTAAACGGCGGCCTTCTGCTCATTGCCCTACATAACGGATAACCGCTTTGCCGTTTCCGAATGACAGATTGAGGCCGCTGTCCCTGTTTGAAGGTTCAAAAACACCGCCGGTATAGGACGAGCCGCCCGCGCCGGAGGATGTATACTCGGTGCCGCGAAGCGTGGCTATAGATTCACCGCCATAGTAACCGCCGCCGCCGCCGCCCGGGCCTTCGTAGGCTACACTATTGCCGTTAGCACCCGCGCCGCCTATGCCGACTTGACTGCCGCTCGTAACGCTGCCATCACTAAAAGCGGCGGCCGTTTGGGCGGCACTCCCTCCCGCACGCGCACCGCCTGTTTGGATGTTGCCTTTACGGATGCCGTTAGCGCCCGCATCGCCGCCGGCCAGCCCCGGCCAGCCGTTGTTGTAGGATGCTGATTGCGCCGCGCCGCCGCCGCCAGCGGCTACCATAATTCGCTGGCTGTATTCGCCGGCATCATTTTTGTTGGCCGAATAAGTCCCGACATAGCGCACGTCGGTCGCACCGCCGCCGCCCGAACCGCCGGCATAATCGCCGCTATAGGATAGGCCGCCCTTGCCGCCGCCGTTCCAGCCGCCTTTATGCCCGCCCATATAGGTAGCGCCGGAACCTTCGGCGCTAAAGTTCGTTATCTTGGAAAATGAACTCCCGTTGTACACAGCCGTGCCGAATCCTTCCTGCCCAACATAGAATTTGAGTACATCGCCGGCGTTAAGGCGAATACGGCCCTTTGTCCAGCCGCCTTTGCCGCCTAGAGCCGTTTTTGAGTTCTTTGACCAAATATGCCCGCCGGACGCTCCCCATAATTCAATTTCATAAACGCCGGAATTCAACACGGTTACCGATTGCCGGCCTCCGGTGTAGTTGATGGTATGTTCGGTTGCCGCAAAAGCGCCGCGCGCGCTTGCAAATGACGGGCTGGCAAGCATATCTTCGATTTGTTGCTTTATCATATTGATAGCCGCATAATCGTAAACTGTTACCGTAACGGTCTGCGTCCCACCTTCTACCGTTACTGTTTGGGATTGCTGGACACCCTGCCGCAATACCGCCGCCTGCGAAAGTTTGGCCATCAATTCTTCCGCAAAGGCGCGTGTTTCCGGCGGGCCTGAATACGCGCCGCTTCCAACAACAAAGTCATCATCGTATACGCCGCCATGAGTCAGTTCATGATTGGTATTTGCCGCCGAACTGTCATAATCGTTCAAAATACCGCTGCCGCCGGAGGATGGTACCCACTTGGCTTCTATCACAATGGAGGGCGTATCCGTACAAAGGGCATTTTTTTCGTACAAATCACTTAAATTCCCATCAAAATAACGGCTGCCGCTGCTTGTGTTGTAAATCCAGCCGGCAAAAATGAAGCCTGATTTGGACGGGCTGGCGGGCATACTCACGGATGCCGCCGGATAGGTGCTAGTCCGCGTCCCGCCTGTACCGGAACCGCCTTTTAGGTCAAAAGAAACGGTGTATGTGTTTGCCGACCACTGCGCGTACAAATTGGTGTCTGCAATTACCGTACGGGCGCTGTTCCAAACTGAACCGGCCGATGTCCGCCATGCACCGTCAAAGGTATAGTGTTTGCGGGATGTTACTTCATGAGCCGCGGGAAGTTGAGCCGTAGGCGGTGTCAGCGTATTTACCGGATAGGTAACGGTACACGCCGGAAGCAGTTCAACAGCGGTTTGAGGCGAGGAATCTGAAAAACCCCAGTAACGGACAGTATAAGTATTTCCTATCCAATGTTTGTATACTTCGATATCGCCGGTAATTTCCGTACTTTCAGTAAAACGGTCATCAGGAGCGCTGCCGTATTTTACCTTCCACCAATATTCGTCCGCCGCCGTCCAGTGGGCACGGGACGGTTCGCCCACCGGAAACCGCCCTTGCAAAGTATTGGATGGATACGTGATGCTCCTCGTTTGCCAAACGCCAGAATCAATGTTGTTTTCCATAAATTTTACGGTATAGGTATTCCCTGTCCACTGAGGGGTTACGACTATATCGCCGGATAGCATAACGGCGGCGGTAAATTCCTGCCCGTTGCTCATGTACCATTTGCCATCGCAGGTATAGTGGTTACGGGCCGGAACAGCGGGCGGCGTGGCCTGCATCAGGTAGCCATCGCTGAAAAGCGCTGTTTCACAGGCAACTTGATAGTTGTCGTACGCGAGAAAGGTTACCGTGTAGGCATCAGCCGGCACCTGCTTCCAGAGCGCGTATATGTGAATGTCGCTGTCTACCGGGCTTTGCGGCGTGAATTTATTATCCTGCGGAATAGGGTCATTGTACTGCAGATTATGGCGCAAATCGTCCAAGCGCACGGTATACCAGCCTTGAAAAGCATATCCCCGCCGTGAGGGGGACAGAGGAAGCGGCACATTATCCACAGGATAAGTAAGTATACTGCTTGACCAAATTCCGCGTGTGTCATTTGTCCAATAGTACAGATTGTACTTCTCCGGCTCCCAGTGCGCGTACACGATAATATTTTCCATTATCCGCATGCTGGTTGTAAGTTTTTCACCGCCGTCCGGTTCTGTCCACCAAAAACCGTCAGAATTATAATGCGCCCTCGTCCCTGCCGACGGGAACGCCCCTACCCATTGGTAATAATTTCTTGGGTATACAAAGCCGTTGTAAAGGACATCGCCGCCTTCGCACTGTACAAAAGTTATACTGTAAGAATCGGCCGGAATTACCTTCCAAAGCGCATACACTGCTATATTTGCGGTAATTTTTTTGTTGGCGCTGATACGCCCCGCCGGCGGCACCGCTTCGTCCCAATCAAGCGGGGCAAGTCTTGTTTCATACCAGCCGGCAAGAGTATAGCCTTCTAATACCGGTGCCGCCGGGAATTTGATTTGCCCATCCGCTTCAAATTCTCGTATGCCGGTCTCGCCGTCAGGATAAACGCCGTCTGACGGGTCAAAAATGACGGTAAAAAGAGTTTTGCCGCTGCCGGAACTGATATTTTCCATTTCCCGCGGGTCTGCCGTCTTTATATCCGTCTGACATCCTAAAAAAACCACCAGAATAGCGGCAACCACGCTTGCATATATGTATTTCATCAACATAGTTCTACCTTACGAGCCTCTTTCTGTACAAATCTGTCCATCGAAACTCTTGTAACCGGTCCGGCGGCACTCCCTAGGACAACGCTGATTAAATCGATGCTTATCAGCGCTTCCTCTAGCCGCACGGCCTATCATTGGTAAAATAAAAATAAAAATAAAAAAAGTCAATTTTCGCGGACAGCGAAGAAAAAAACGGCGCTGCCTTGAGCCTGTTTTGTACAGTTTACATGCCTTGCTATCCGTCTTATCGGTAAATCCGTTCTCGCGGTGTTTTATTTTTTTTATCGTACCGGTTATACTGATGCTGTATGAAGAAAAAAACAAAACACCGGGCAGAATTGCCTTATTCGCAGGATGAGACGGCAGAGACGGATGCCGTCAAATTAAAGCCTTTCCTTTCTCTCCGTCCCGGCCAGTATTTGGCGCTTCTCTATGGAATGGCGATTGCGCTTATTGCTTTTTTTGTTTTTATCTTTCCCGGAATAGCGCGCAAGTCGGCGCTCTACCGGTTTACCAGCGAACCTCAAGGCGCTGCTGTCCGTGTCGATGATGTCTATCAAGGGCAAACCCCCTGCCTGCTTACCGTTCCGCGGGGCCGGCATACAATAACCTTTGTTATGCCCGGCTTTGAAGAAATTGCAACCCCTATCACGGTAAAAGCGCGGCTTTTCATACGCCCGCCTTTTGCCCGCGCCGAAAAACACCATACCGCGCTCCGCGAAAGCGCTCCCCTTGCCGCCTTGCTTGACGGCGCAAACGAATACGCGGCATGGTCATTTGCCGGCGAGCCGGCAGCCGTTTACCAGATTCCGTACAGCCTTTCCACCGGCGCGGCCCGAAGCGCGCAGGCAGACGGTTATGCGGATAACCGGCAAAACGCCGAAGAGATACTTCTTTCATCTCTGCGTTTTACCGGCAGCCGTTTTGCGCTCAAAGATTTTATCCGCGCAGCCTGCTATCTTGAAAGCGGCGGGTATGCCCCCTCGCCCGGCAGTTTGACCGGCGTGATAGCCCGGGCGGCCGCCATTATAACAGATGAGCCGCGCCTAACCGTCATTCCTGCCGGTTTACTTCCAACTGATGCCGCACAGATTATCTTGGAAAGCCCGCTGTATCCTCGGGAAGTGATTGATTTCTCCAGTGAAGACCCGCCGCGGGGCAGCAGCCGCGCGTCATTCGGGCCGCTTATTACGGCGGGTTCTGTTATTTTCACCGTAGTCGGAGGCGGTGAATTTGTGCAAGCGGCGAATTTCCCGCAAACCGTGCGTGTTGAGCCGTTTTATATTGCCCTCAATGAAATAAGCGTGGATAGTTGGTCGGCTTTTACCGCCGAAAATCCCGAATGGCGCATAGAAAACACCGGCAGTCTTGAAAAAAAAGGGCTGATAAGCGAAGGCTACCTACAGACAAGCGGCAGTATGCGGGGAAATCTTTTTGCCGTATCGGGATTGAGCGCCTATGCGGCTGAAGCCTACTGCAACTGGCTTTCGACAAAACTCCCCGCCGGCATGGCAGACTGGGAAGTCCGCCTGCCTACCGAAGCGGAATGGGAATACGCGGCAAAATCGGTTCAAGACATTTGGCAGATAGAATCTGCCGCCAGAAGCGCGGAAGAGCAGGAATGGGATGCCCGTTTTTTTGCGCGTAACAATTTACCTGCTACCATGTTGACGCTTTCGGAAAATGCCGAAACAGGCCCCGCCAATGCCGGACTCTGGGAATGGTGCGCGGATGGCTTTGTCCCGCAAAATTTCTTTGCGGCCAGTACCATTGTTCCGTCAACCGAGCGGAACCTTCGCGGCGGGTGCTGGGTTAACCAGCCTTTTTCAGTAACCGCCGAAACAAGAGCTTCACTGCCGCCTATTTTATGCTCCCCGTTCGTATCGGCACGCCCCGTCATTGCGCGGAAAGCCCTCTAAAGGATTCTCTTGCCGACTCTAAATCCGGTTTGAATAGAAGGCCGTATTTTGCCGATAATTATAGGTAATGAAAGCGATTGCTCTTTGCTATGCGGGCGGTATTACCCGGTGGGCTTTTGAACCGCTCGCCGGCGGCGAGTGCGCCCTGCGCCGGACGCTGGAGACGGCAGCGCGTTTCCCGCATGTAACAGAAATAGCGCTTTTGGTCAGGCAGGACGGCACAGAAGCGCCTTCTTATCGTTCCTTTATTCAAAATTTGAATGTGCCGGTGCGCATAATCGAATCCCCCTTGTGGAACACTAAAATCTTTTTTCATGAAATTTCCCGCGCGGGCGAAGGTTTTGATTTTTCCTATTTTCTATGGGCGGATTGTGCTTTTATTGACATTGATTTAACACAGGCAATGCAAAAACGCCACGAAGCCTATCCTGCCGAATACACCTATGCTGACGGCTGGCCTTACGGGCTTGCCCCGGAAATTTTATCGGCGGGAACAGCGGGAATTCTTGCGCGCATAAACGGTGATACAGAAGATGATGTACGGCGTGATGTTATTTTTTCGGTATTACAAAAAGATATCAATTCTTTTGATATAGAAACTGAAATATCGCCGGTTGATTTACGCGCCCACCGTATTATGCTCTGTGCCGATACTAAACGCAATGTACTCCTTTTAGAAAAATTTTACGGCGCAGGCTGTTCAGGCTGCCGCGATGTTGAAGCGCTTATTCAAAACAACAAACAAATTCTCCGCACCCTGCCCGCGTTTTTTTGCATACAGATAGCAAGCGACTGTCCGCAGGAATGCGTATACTGCCCGTACCCGGCATACAAAAATCCTGAAATCAATACTACATTTATGAATGTTGATACATTTGCGCCGCTTGTACAGCGTATTGCCGAATATGCGGATGATGCTGTAATTGATATATCGTTGTGGGGCGAATCCGCGCTCCATCCTGATATTACAGGGATAGCGGAAGCGGTACTAAAACATGGCAAATTGTCTCTGGTAATAGAAACATGCGGTATAGGCTGGAACGCTGAAACACTTGAAAACCTTGCCAAACAGTCATTACAAGCGGGTAAACGCGCAAACGGCATGAACGCGCTTTCATGGATTATTTCGCTTGATACCAATAACGCGCAAACGTATTCCGCCCTGCGCAAAGGCGGTCATTTTGACGAAGCAATTTCGTGTACAGAAAAACTATTCAGCCTTTTTCCTGAATCTGTTTATGTACAAGCAATACGCGCAAAAGGAAATGAAGATGATATAGAACACTTTTATAAATACTGGACCGCAAAAACAGAAAATATTATTATTCAGAAATATGACAACTTCTGCGGGAAGATGCCGGATTTACGCGCAACCGACATATCGCCTGTGAACAGAGAAGCATGCTGGCATCTTATGCGGGATATGTATATTTTAACCGATGGTACAGTACTAATATGTAAAGAATATTTAGATGCCCTGCGGGGAACATCCCGCGCCGGCATAGCGGGAAATGTATTTGAATCAGATATTGCGGATTTGTGGGAACAATCTTCTTCTTATTATATAACACATTGTAATAAACAATGGAAAGATATTTGTCTGGAATGTGATGAATACTATACCTTCAACTTTTAGCGAACAACTGCCTCCGTATACCCTGCTGGGAACAGCCGAACATGATACTATTTCGTGTATATCAGCCGTAGTTTTGAACCGCGCCGAGCGCATAGGCCGCCGCGCTTTTTTTGATGATATAGCAAAATGCGGTTTTGATATGATAGTCTCGATAGAAAACGGCGAAGATGCCGCCGGCATAGAAGAAATTTTAAATTCATTTAATAATATAAAATTTTTATTGATACATGATAACGTCAGTACCGGCGCAAAAATAAATGCTGCGGCTAACGAAATAAAAAGCCCTCTCTTTTTTGTGTTTTGGGATGACCAGCGGCTTTCTGGAATAAAAGCGGAACGCATACATGAACGCCTTGTAAAACCGGCCGCCGCCGGCAATTCCGGTTCCAGTTGTTACAAGCGGCTTTGCACAGTGCCGGTTATTCAAAATCAGGCTATGGAAACCATCCCGACAATGAACTTCCCTGTCGCGGGGAAAAAATTATTTGAATGCGCTCCGCTTATACCGGAATATGATGATTTCCCTACGCTCTATCCTTTTGACGGCGCGGGCATCTATGACCGTGAACGTTTTATCGCGCTCGGCGGTTTTGACGGCATTCTCCAAGCCCCCTACTGGCAGTACCTTGATTTCGGGCTTCGCGCATGGCTTTGGGGCGAAGAAATCCGCTGCGATAAACCTGTACGGCTATGCGCCACAAAATCGCTTGTTCCTGAAAATTCAACAACCGGCTTGTCGTATCTGCGTTTTTTTCTGAAAAATCTCGCGCCTGTCTTTGTCAAGAATGAAAAAAAAGCGGATTTAGAAGCAATAGCGGCTGCGGATTTTGAAAACGAAACGCTTGAAGGCAGCCCCGAATACGGTCAAAACAACGAAAAAAACGGTATGGCGCACATCCCTTTTGCTTGCTTTTTTCCCTTTGCGCTTAAAAGCAGGCTGGCGTTCAAAGCATCATGGCACCTTTTTCTGGAAACACGCCGCTGGGTAAAAGACAATTCGACACGCTTTACCACCGATTCGCGCAGCCTCTTCAAAAACTGGCTCAAACACTAACAGTGCGCGCGCCAAGCACTGCGCTGTTTATAATGACTACCATGTCAGGGCTTCGTATCAGCCAACACCACTGTCAAAAAAACAGGAAGCGGAACAACAAACTGCCGTTCCGCTTCCTGAAAAAAGGCTTGCCGAGAAGAATTAAAGCAGTGAGATAGTGAGCAGTAGTTCAGGCCGATATACTGCCGAACCACTGTCCACTGTCCACTACCTTAGTGTAGGCCACTTCCCTTGCTGAACGCCGCTGACATCCCAGATAGTTGTGTCAAAACCGAGTTCGCTTGTCCAGGTGGAGCCGTTTCTAAATTCGGCAAGCGTTTTGCCAAGGCCTGCGGCGGTGGCGGCATCGCCTGCATCATCCTGTGCCTGCGCAGTTGGGTCGTTTCCGATAAGCATATTTTTAAGCGCGAAGTTATTACCAAAGCCGGTTCTGAACACAGTTCCGTTACCAACAGCCGCAATACGATTGGACTGGAAATAGATTGTCGTGGTTGCCGCTACGGCGCGCGCGCCAAGCGCCGCGCTGTTTTTAACGACTACCAGATCAGGACGATATTCTATCCAGCCAACCAAACCGCCCGCGTAAACCATGTGTCCGGCGGTTGCGCCGTTATTACTCACGTCGATATTGCCGGACGAATAGCAGTTTTCGA
>JAIRPM010000070.1 GCA_031257075.1 Spirochaetaceae bacterium | reverse complement strand
GCGAAACCGAACTTAAAAACGCTTCGTTCTGGACCGGCACCCTCGGCTGGAGCGCGGACACCTGGGACTTCACCGGCCTTACCAAAACCGGCGCGGCCTTCTACTGGCCCAGACTGAAGAAATAGTGGGTAGTGGGTAGTGGGTAGTGAGTAGTGAGTAGTGGACAGAAGTTCGGGCAGGTATACAGGTTCTAACGGTGATATCTTCGTTAGAATTTGATATATCGACCTGAAATTCTACCCACTACCCACTACCCACTACACACTACACACTACACACTACACACGCGCCAACGAAGTTGGCGACCCACTACCCACTGACCACTGTAACGAAGTAATCTACAGGCATGGCATATAATCGCAATTTTGATATGGGCGCTTTTTTTGAAAACATTAGCAAGGCGGCTCAGGATTTTGGGCAGAACATCCGTGAAAACGGCATGTATGAGGCGGCTGGTGAAAAAAACGCCAACAGTTATACCGGAGCGGTGAGTTGCCCGCCGGCCAACATTTACACAGCGGCAAACGGCAGTCTTGTTTTTGAATTCGCGCTTGCCGGTTTTAACGAAGCGGAAATAGACCTTTCATTTCAAGGTGATTTTATGGTGCTCTCCGCGGCGCGTTCCGCTTCGCCGCAAACAACCGGCGTTTATCTGCGGCATGACATCGATTTTGCGCCGGTAGAAAAACGCAAATTTCAGGTTCCGGCGGCGGAATACAATCAGGAAGCGGTGTCGGCCGTCTTCAAAAACGGCCTTTTGACGGTAACAATCCCGTCTCAGGAACCGCCGGAAGCCAAAAACAAAGTGCCTATTACAGTGAATTGACGCTTGTCGTATCAATGTTGCTCTACCCCTTAAGACCGAAAATCAAATGCCGATACTAATAATAGTGGGAGGGAAACCGTGTCGCCGGCTCGGATTTAACCTTTCGCTACAGGCGGTGCGGTTTTAAGGTCCAGACGCACCGCTTTTTTTATGTACTGTTGAGGTTCTCTCCAAACGCGAACCTAATTTGAATATTATGTCCAATACCAAAAAACGAACCGCCGTGCTTGTTTCGGGCGGCGGTACAAATTTACAAGCCATTATAAACGCGGCCTCCCGGGGCGAACTCCCCCACAG
Organism: Spirochaetaceae bacterium; assembly: GCA_031257075.1. Taxonomy (GTDB): domain Bacteria; phylum Spirochaetota; class Spirochaetia; order Treponematales; family Breznakiellaceae; genus JAIROZ01. The sequence continues at coordinate 4,723 of JAIRPM010000070.1, read as the reverse complement.
CGAACTTTCTTTGGTTGTGTCTTCCGAGCCGGATGCTTACGCGCTGCGGCGGGCAAAAGAGGCTGGAATTCCATCCCGTATCCTTTCCCAGAGCGGTTTTTGCCGCTGTGATTTTTTTGACAAAGCATCTTATTCCCAATCGCTTCTTCAAATTCTCGATGAAAACAGGATAGACGCGGTCGTATTGGCCGGTTTTCTTGTTATCCTCGATGAGCCGCTTCTTTCGGCATATCAAGGGCGTATTATCAATGTTCATCCCAGCCTCATACCCGCGTTTTGCGGCGAAGGTTTCCACGGCCTTTTTGTCCACGAAGCCGCGCTGAAACGCGGGGTGAAAATAAGCGGCGCTACGGTACATCTTGTCAATAATATTACCGATGGCGGCGCGATTCTGATGCAAAAAGCCGTTGCTGTCCGCGATGATGATACGCCGGAAACCTTGCAGCGCCGCGTTATGGAAGAAGCCGAATGGGTCATTCTCCCCCGCGCTCTGGAAGCGCTGTGCGCTTCTTTTTGAAAGCGGCGCAAGGCAGTGTACACAAAATCAGTGCATCCCTAGACAACTCTTGTCAAAAAGTCCATAGTAGGCCGTAATGACTCGATTTGAAACGCTTGCGGCTCTAGCGCGGGAACGTATACTCCTGTTGGATGGCGCAATGGGAACGATGGTGCAAACCTTTGGTTTGCGCGAAAGCGATTACCGGGGAACCCGTTTTGCCGGACACCATGAAAAACTGTTTGGCTGCAATGACGCGCTCTGCCTAACCAAGCCCGATGTGATTCGCTCCATACACCGGCAATACCTTGAAGCAGGCGCGGATATTGTCGAAACATGCAGTTTTAACGCTAATGCGGTCGCTCTTGCCGATTATGGGCTGGCGGAATATGCCTACGAAATAAGCCGTGCCGCCGCCGGCATAGCCTGTGAATGTGCCGGTGAATGTGCCGCCCGTACCGGGAAGCCTCGTTTTGTTGCCGGCGTACTTGGCCCCGCTACCAAGAGCGCGAGTTTACCGTCCAACGCCGGCGACCCCGCATCCCGCGCCATCTACTGGGACGAATTGTACGCCGCTTACTATGATAACGCCAGAGGGCTCCTCGATGGCGGCGCGGATGTCCTTCTTATTGAAACAATATTTGATACGCTCAATGCCAAGGCGGCAATAGCGGCCTGTATGGACGCGCTGGAAAAAAGCCCGCAGCCTCCGGCTGCCAATGAAACGGTACTCCCCATTATGCTGTCCGCAACCGTTTCAGACAAATCAGGACGGCTCTTGTGCGGGCAATCTGTCGGGGCGTTTTGCGTGTCCGTAGCCCATGCGCGGCCTTTTTCCGTAGGGCTTAACTGCTCGCTGGGGGCTGCGGCGCTTGAGCCTCTTGTGCGTAATGCGGCGGAAACGGCAGGCTGTTTAATAAGCGCCCATCCCAATGCCGGCCTCCCCAATGAAAGCGGCTCCTACGACCAAAGCCCGCGGGAAATGGCCGCTCAAATAAAACCGTATATCGATAACGGCCTTGTCAACATAGTAGGCGGCTGCTGCGGCAGTACACCGGCGCACATCGCGGCTCTATCCGCCCTTGTCCGTGATGCCCGCCCCCGTCCCCTTCCGGCGCGGCAGCCGGCGCTTAAACTTGCCGGTTTGGAAGTATGGGCGCAGGCAAATGGCCCCAAAACGCCGCTTGCTATCATCGGCGAAGGCGGTAACGCGCCCGGTAGCCGGAAATTTCTGGAAGCGCTCAAAAACGGTGATATAAAAGAATGTTTGCGCCGTATGCGCGAGAATGTTAAAGCCGGCGTGGAAATGCTCGATATCTGTGCGGACGACGGGCTTCTTGACAGTAAAGACGAACTTCGGAGGCTTATCCTTGCCGCCGGCACAGAACCGGCCATTGCCCGCATTCCTTTCGTTATTGATTCTTCTGATTGGGACACGCTCGAAGCCGGCCTTAAGCGCGTTACCGGAAAACCCCTCGTCAACTCTATTACCCTCAAAGAAGGCGAAAGCCAATTTCTGCAACGCGCCCGCCTTGCGCGGCGTTATGGCGCGGCCATCATCGTAATGCTTTTCGATGAACAGGGTCAGGCGGATACTTTTGAACGAAAAATCGCCATAGCCCGCCGTTCCTTCCAACTGCTCCAGAGTATACATTTCCCGCCGGAAGATACCGTTTTCGACCTCAACGTTCTTGCCGTTGCTACCGGTATCCCGGCGCACGATCGGTATGCTGCCGACTTTATCCGTGCCATCCGCCCCATTCTTGACCTGCACCCCTGCCTGAACATTTCTGCCGGCGTCTCGAATCTCTCGTACAGTTTTCGCGGCAATACTCCCCTGCGCCGTGTTATGCATGCCGTCTTTCTCAAACTCTGCCATGCCGAAGGTATGAACCTTGCCATAGCCGCCCCCGATGCTCTTACCTGCTACGATAATTTCCCTGCCGGACTCCGCCAAACGGTGGAAAACGCGCTCCTTGCGCGGGAAGAGAACGCGGCGGAGATATTTCTTAGCCTGGGGTTAAAGGAACTGGAAGAAATCAAAGCCGGCGGCAAAATCACCGGTGTTTTGTCCGCGGCAAAACCGCAGCGTCCCCGGTCAAAACCGGAAGATGCCGCCGCCGCATTGGCCGCGCTTCTTGTCGAAGGCGACGATGACGGTATCGAAGATGCGGTAGCTGAAACGCTGAAAACAAAAAGCCCTCTGGAAATTGTTGAAGGCCCGCTTATGGCCGGGATGCGCGAAGTAGGGGAGCGTTTTGACCGCGGTGAGTTGTTTCTTCCGCAAGTTCTTCGCAGCGCCCGCGTTATGCAGCGAGCGGTCGCCGCTCTGGATGGCCGCTGGACGGCGGACGGCGCGCCGGCGGCGCGTTCCGCTCCTCATAAAATTGTCCTTGCCACAGTGAAAGGCGACGTTCATGACATTGGCAAGAATATTACCGGCATCGTGCTGGGCTGCGCCGGATTTGAAATTATTGATCTGGGCGTAATGACCCCCTGCGAAAAAATCATCGAAACGGCGCGGTCGGAACAGGCCGGCCTCATCGGGCTTTCAGGGTTGGTAACACCTTCGCTTGCCGAAATGATTACCGTAGCAAGGGCGCTGGAATCGGGCGGCTTTTCCACGCCGCTCCTTATAGGAGGCGCGGCGGCAAGCCTTGTACACACGGCGCTCAAAATAGCGCCCGAATATTCCGCGCCGGTTGTCTATGTCCGCGATGCAAGCCGTGCCGGCGGCGTAGCACGGGAACTCCTATCCCCAAATCTGCGTCCCGCTTTCCTTGAACGCTTGCATGCCGAATACGCTGAAGTTGCGGAACGCCACCGCCAGCGGGAAGAACGCCGCCGCACACTCACTTTGGAAGAAGCCCGCGCAAACAAAGTAAAACTCAATTGGGATTAGAAGCGTTTTAGGACAACGCTGATTAACTCGATGCTAATCAGTGTTGCCTTAGGGCGGCACCGGTCAAATCCAAGCCAAACAGGCTCAAAAGTAATCTCTTTTTGTTAAGTACTCATCAAAAAAAAATAAAAAAAAGCGGAAATTTATCAGTATCGGCCTTGACAGTTTTTTTCTTTAGATGCAAGATAGAATAAAGGTGGTGAAAAGTGGAGATTTGTGGAGAAAAATTCCTCAATTCCCCTTTTCATCAAAAACGCGAATGTTAAACGGCGGCTATAACAGTACTCTGGATGAAAAAGGCAGATTTACTTTTCCAACACGGCTTCGTGAAAGCATCGCTCATACTACAAAAGAGGAGGATATTTCCGCTTGTGAGGAACTTGTTGTAACACGCGGTATCGACCGGTGCCTGTGGGCCTATCCGCCGGATAAATGGCATACTTTTGCCGCAAAACTGGAAAACGCGAGCGCGATGAAACAGGATGTGCGGCTTTTGCAGCGTCATTTTTTGGGTTGGGCGGTTGTTTGCGAGTTTGACAGAGGAGGCCGGCTTGCTATTCCGCAGGCCTTGCGCGAATGGGCAAACCTTAAGCGCGAATGTGTGGTTATGGGGCTGGGGGAACGCATCGAAATATGGGATGCGGATACCTACAGAAATTATTCAGGCGACACGGATGAAAGCGACAAAGTCATTGCCGCCGCCGAAAGTTTGGCATGTTTTTTTTAAGTCCGGTTTAAGGAAGCGTATTTTTGCATGACAATAATACATACGCCCGTCCTTTTGAACGAGACGCTGGAACTGCTGGATGTTTCTAACCTGAACAATGCGTGGATGATTGATGCCACCGCCGGTGAAGGCGGCCATAGTGAGGCGTTTTTATCCCGTTTTCCCAACCTGCGCCTTACTGCTGTTGACGCGGACGAAAGCATTTTGGAGAGCGCCCGGCAACGGCTTGCGCCGTTTGGCGGCAGGGTAAATTTTCATCGCGGCTGGTCGGAAGATTTTTTTAAGTCGATTGAAGATACCGGCGGGCAAAAACCGGTTCGTATTCTCATTGATTTGGGGGTGTCCCTTTTTCATTATGAACAAGGGGGCAGGGGGTTCAGTTTCCGTAAGGATGAACCTTTGGATATGAGGATAGACAAGGCGGGCACGGATGCGCCAACCGCCGCCGAACTGGTTGCTACATTGCGTGAAGATGAATTGGCCGCGCTCCTTTGGCGGAATGCGGAAGAACGGTACAGCCGGCGTATCGCGTCATCTATCGTGAAAGCCCGCCGGTATGCCGCTATTGAGACATCTTCCGCTCTTGCCGCCATTGTCG
>JAIRPM010000032.1 GCA_031257075.1 Spirochaetaceae bacterium | reverse complement strand
TCCCCGGTACCGATAGTGCTGCCTGCCATAGCAGGGGCCGATGTGGGTAACCGTATTTATGACGCAATCGATTTCTACACGAAACTGACCACGGGCGGCACAACGAACTACAGCCTTGCCAAAGACATCGACCTGGAGGAGTACCGGGACCCGGACGGAAACCCCCGCACCGGCGGCTGGCTTGGGCCGAGCGATTACAGGGGAACACTCTTCGGTAACGGCTATACGATAAAAAACCTTATCCTTAAAACCACTGATATACGGGCGGGGCTTTTCCATTCGCTTGCCGGCGAGGCCTGCCTGAAGAATTTTACGATTGAGGTATCGACAGAAGATGAAAATTCGACTCCAAATGAAATTTACTTTGGAGGAGTAGCGGCGGATGTCAACTCAACCACTGGAAACGGGGTTCTTATAGAAGACGTAACTGTAAAAGGAACGCTGGTCGTTGGCTCTATAAATCGTTTTGTCAATATAGGGGGTATTGTCGCGGTTGTAACCAGCAGCAAACTTACGTTTCGGCGCTGCGCTGTTGATTTGGATGTCAAACTGAAGGGCGCTGCTCTGGCGGACTCAAGATATCGTTCATTTGGGGGGTTGGTGGCGACGTGTGGCGGCACTCTTGACATAGAAGATTGCCGTTACACGGGCACTATCGATGTAAAGAACTCTACCGACAGCATGACGCGCATAGGCGGCCTTGTCGGTAGTACATGGCGCGCTGATCCTCCGGTTATAACAATCAGTAACAGTTACGCTTCGGGAAGGATAATTGCCGATATCGGTGACCGTGTCGATTGTACGGATCCAACTCAAAACGACAACCGGTATGTCTGCATCGGCGGTTTGATAGGGTATGGGCGGCCGACTAGCAGCCTTTCTATCACAAACTCAGCATCCCTTATGAATGAAATTATAGTGAAAGCCGATACCGGCAGTGTTTTTCAGGAAATATACCTCGGCAGACTTGTCGGATTATGGGACTCCTCCGCAACCTTTACGCCTACAAATAACATTGTAAGCGGCGCTATGCAGATAGGGAAAAAAATCGGGACAGTTCTCACCCTCGACAGCGGTTTTACCGATGACCGCGACAGCACGGACGGCAAACTGGTAACCGCGAATGCAAACGGCCTTTACAAAAAACAAACCTGGACAGCCGCCGCCCCCACAGGCCTCGGCTGGAGCACGGACGTTTGGGACTGCGACAACCTGAGCGCAACCAAACTGCCGCAGTTGCTGAAGGAAGAGTGATGTTAGTGGGTAGTGAGTAGTGGGTAGGGGGTAGTGGGTAGTGAGTAGTGAGTAGTGAGTAGTGAGTAGTGAGTAGTGAGTAGTGAGTAGAAGTTTGAGCCGGTATATCAGTTCTAACGGTGATATCTTCGTTAGAATTTGATATATCGGCCTGAACTCTACCCACTACCCACTACCCACTGTTTCACTGCCCACTACTATTTGACAAATGGGCTTCATTCTTATATCGTGTGCTAAACGGTATGGGCGGCCAGTTTATTTTTGTAATTGAAGATGATGATAATATTCGTGAGTTGTTGCTTTACGCGCTCACTTCGGCGGGTTTTACAGCGCTGGGAGTTGCGGACGCGCCCGCGTTTCAGACAGCGCTTGCCGGACATACACCCTGCCTTTTGATACTTGATATCATGCTGCCGGGGAAAGACGGCTTTTCGATATTAAAAGAACTAAAAAAAAATGAAAAAACACAAAACATTCCGGTAATTATTTTAACGGCAAAAAGCGCCGAGTATGACCGCATCAAAGGGCTGGAAATGGGCGCGGACGATTACATTACCAAACCGTTTTCCGTTATGGAGGTAATTGCCCGCATAAAAGCGGTGCTTCGGCGGAGCAAGCCGGAAACCTCCGCGCCGCCCGAACTGCGGATAGGGATGCTTTATTTGCATGAAGAACAGCGTATTGTTTCTGTAAACGGCGCGCCGGTTTCTCTTACCTACAAAGAATTTGAATTATTACACTGCCTTATGCGGAATAAAAACCGTGTACTAAGCCGTGATAAATTGCTGGAGCAGGTTTGGGGGTTTGAGTATTTTGGAGAAAGCCGTACCGTTGATATGCATATAAAAACATTGCGGCAAAAATTGGGCGCTGCCGGAAGCGCGATAAAAACAGTCCGCAACGTGGGATATAAAATTGAAGAATAAACGTTTTTGGAAATTTTTGTTCAGCACCATTGAATTACTAACAATTTTTATTCTTATATTTATTTCTGTTATATTATGTATTTTTTTTCATTCACGAAGCGTTCCGGCGGGATTTGCGTTTTCGCTGGTTTCTACCTGCCTTTTGGGGCTTTTATCGGCGCAGAAACTCTATACCCGCATAGAAGGCGCGGCGCGGCGCTTGGCCAATGTTTCAAAAACAGAAAAATTACGGCGGGAATTTTCTGCAAATGTTTCGCACGAATTAAAAACCCCCCTTACCGCTATTTCCGGTTATGCCGAAATGCTTGAAAACGGCATGGTCAAAGAAAACGATAAAATTTTTTTTATAAAAAAAATAAAAGATGAAAGCGCCCGCATGGCCGCGTTGATAGAAGATATTATGCTTCTTTCACGGCTTGATGAAAAACAGGATATGGAAACGTTTGAAAATATTGACGCGGCGGAACTCGCGCGGGAAACGGTTGGAAAACTAAAAACAAAAGCGGAACAGCATGCGGTTGCCCTGTACACAAACGGATCAAATATGTATATCAAAGCAAATTACACGATGCTGGCGCAGTTTTTTTTTAATCTGATTGATAACGCGATAAAATATAATAAACCCGGCGGAGAAGTACATATTGATATTACCCGTCATACTGACCGTATATATATTTCTGTCGCTGATACCGGCATAGGTATTCCGCCCGAAGCGCGGGACCGCGTATTTGAACGTTTTTACCGTGTTGACAAATCCCGTTCAAAAAAAACAGGCGGCACCGGGCTTGGGCTTGCTATAGTAAAACATATCGCGATTATTCATAACGCGGAAATTACGCTCGAAAGCCGCGAAGGATTAGGCACTACGGTTACCGCCGCTTTCTATGCGGCATAGAATGCGGCGCCTAAGGTGCCGCATTCTGTTTTTCGTTGCTATTCTTCCCAGAGCCATGTTGAAAGGTAGCGTTCCCCGGTATCGGGAAGGACGACGACTATGGTTTTCCCGTTGTTTTCAGGGCGTTCGGCTATGCGCAGCGCCGCTTCCAAAGCCGCGCCGGAGGAAATGCCTACCAAAATGCCTTCTTCACGGGCGGCGCGGCGGGCAGTTTCGCCGGCTTTCGCTTCTTCCGCTTTGTAAACCTCGTCAACAACCGCCTTGTCATAGACTTTCGGTACAAAACCGGCGCCTATTCCCTGAATTTTATGAGGGCCGGGATTGCCGCCTGAAAGCACCGGCGAATTGACCGGTTCTACCGCGATAACTTTTACCGATGATTTTTTTGATTTGAGGAATTTGCCCGCGCCGGTAACGGTTCCTCCGGTGCCAACGCCGCCTACCAATATGTCAACCGCGCCGCCGGTGTCTTCCCAGATTTCCGGGCCTGTTGTTTTTTCATGAATAGCGGGATTGGCCGCATTTTCAAACTGCTGCAAAATGAGCGAGTTGGGCGTTGAGGCATGGATTTCCTCTGCCCGCGCTATCGCTCCTTTCATTCCTTTCGCGCCTTCGGTAAGTTCAAGTTGAGCGCCCAGCGCCTTGAGCAATTTGCGCCGTTCAATGCTCATCGTCTCAGGCATCGTCAAAATCAGTTTGTAACCGCGCTGGGCGGCGACAAATGCCAAGCCTATGCCCGTATTGCCGCTTGTCGGTTCTATCAGTACCGTATCAGGCTTAATTTTGTTCTTTTTTTCGGCATCCTCAATCATCGCGAGGGCAATACGATCTTTAACGCTGTGTAAAGGATTAAAACTCTCTAGTTTGACATATACCGCCGCTCCGCTCTTGTTCAAACGGTTGATTTTTACAAGCGGCGTTCTGCCTACTAAATCTGTAATTTTGTCTACTTTTGCCATATAGGCCTCCTGTTTATATCTTTAGTAAATACATGGGAATTGTAGAATAATATTTTGAAAGTGTCAAGAGGGCGCAGTTAGGGCAGCGCTGATAAGAGTCAATTTAATCAGCGTTTCCTTAGAGTTAATGCAGCCGGCGCTTGCTTTGTATGCTGTTGTTGAATGCCTAATTACATTCCCAACTCTTTTTGCAGGAGTTTCCCGGCAATAACCGGGTCGGCTTTGCCCTGTGATGCGGCAATGACCTTGCCGGCAAGGAAATTGGAGAGCGCCTTTACGCGCTTGGCGTTGCCGGCGGCAATGGCGGCGCGGGCTTCCTCAACCGAGGCGGCTTCCTGTTCCAGCACAGTCTTAACCAGCGCGGCAATTTGCCCCTCATCGGTTATCTGTTCCCAGCCTTTTTCGGCAATGATAGATGACGGCGAGCGCCCTTCGGCAAATGCAATTTCGAGCGTTTGTTTGGCATTCTTCTGCGACACCTTCCCCGCCGCTGTAAGTGAAACAAGTTCGGCAAGAAATTCAGGCTTTAGTTTGATGCCGCCAATGTCTTTGACGGCGATTCCCGCCTCCGACATAAGATGACGCAAATCCGTGAGAATGAGGTGGCGGATTTTATCGGTTGTTGGTTTCTGGTTTCCGGTTTCCGGTTTTGTGTTTGGTATATCAGAACCTACCGGTAACCGGCAACCGGCAACCGGCAACCGCCCGTCCACTACTAACTCAAAATAATCCGCGAGGGCTTTTTCTTCGCAGAGGGCGGCGGCGGCGTCTTCGGGGAGGGCGTAGTCCCGCATGAACCGGCGCTGGCGTTCCAGCGGGAGTTCCACAAGCATGGCATCCACAGACGCGAGGAATTCAGCGTCCGGTTTGAACGGCGGCAGGTCGGGTTCGGGAAAGTAGCGGTAGTCGTGGGCGTTCTCTTTGGTGCGCATGATTTCCGTCTGGTCGCGGTTTTCGTTCCAAAGGCGCGTCTCCTGAATGACCTGCTTTCCCGCGTCCAGAACTTCTGCCTGACGCTTTGCCTCATAATTAAGCCCCAGCCGCACAAAACGGGACGAGTTTAGGTTTTTGATTTCGACTTTGCGCCCCAGCCCCTTTCCCGGCAGGTTAATGGAGATGTTCGCGTCAGCGCGGAGACTGCCTTCTTCCATATTGCCATCGCAGACACCGAGATACCGGACGGTGCGGCGCAGTTGCTGTATAAAAAGTTCCGCCTCTTCGCCGGATGCCATATCAGGCTCGGTAACGATTTCGAGGAGGGCGACGCCGGCGCGGTTGTAGTCGAGGAGCGACACATTGCCGGTATGAATCATCTTGCCGGCGTCCTCTTCCAGATGGCACTCGTGAATCCGCACTCTTTTTTTAATTCCCTTGCTTTCAATTTCCATCCAGCCGTTCTGCCCCAGCGGGGACGCGAACTGGGAAATCTGGTAGTTCTTCGTCATATCGGGGTAAAAATACTGTTTGCGCTCGAACCATGTCGTTTCGGGGATAGTACAGTTGAGGGCGCGGGCGGTAAGGCAGCCCATACGCATAGCCTCGATATTGAGCGTGGGCAGGACGCCGGGCAGCCCCATACAGACCGGGCAGACATTGGTATTCGGCGCATCGCCGAACGCGCTCTTGCAGGCGCAAAAGACCTTGCTTTTGGTTAGCAGATGAATGTGGACTTCCAGTCCTATAAAGGTTTGATATGTACTCATGATACCCTCTCTCGAAGTTTTTCCGGCGCGGCAAGGGAAATAAGGTGGCGGACGGTAATCTCTCCCGGGTCAATGACCGGAATGGGAAAGTCTTCGGCGGTTACCGCCAGAGGCAGTTCGGTACAGCCCAAAATCACCGCCTGCGCCCCCCGGTCTACAAGCCGGTATATTTCGTAGATAATATGATTTCGCGCCTGAGGTTTTACCGGATTGGAATAGGCTTTTATGCCGAAGCGCTCGCTGTAAATTGCCTCGTGTATCTTCTCCTGCCCCACCGGTTCCGGTTCCAGTAGGGTGAAGCCCTCGTCTTCCCGCAGATACTCATGGTATACCCGGCTCTGGTGCGTTCCCTTGGTAGCCAAAAGCCCAATCTGATTGCAGCGCAGGGATTCCTTTACATGGCGGGCGCAGGTTTCGAGCATATTCACTATTTGAAAGTTTGGCAGGGCTTCGGCTGCCTTGTCGATAAGGGGGGTGAAAATCCGTTCCGAATGGGCGGTATTACAGGAAACTACCGCATAGCGCACCCCGGCGCGGCAGAGCATCGCGGCGCTCTCAAAAAGCCCCTGCACGGGATTTTCGCCGCCGGCAATAAGGTAGTCGGTGCGGTTGGGAATAAGCGAAGGGCAGGAAACGAGCATACAATTCAGATGTTCCTGGTCTTTTAGCGCCTTGGTGTTATTGAAAATATACTTGATAAATTCAACTCCGGCGTAGGGGCCGACGCCGCCTATAACACCGATTACGGGTGTAGTTTTGATTTCCATTAAATTTCCTTTGCCTTTTGGATAAAAACGCCGTTCCAGTCTGGCGGCGGCGGATTTTGTTTGTAACGCCGGCACCGTTCCAGCAAGACTTTGCTGGGATTGTCACTGGGTTTGTACTTCAAGACCGTGTTAAAATAGTTTATCGCTTCGTCCCATTTTTGGTCAAAATAGCGGTTCAAGCCGGCTTCATAATACCGGTAGAGTTTTTTAAGGGAAGCGCTAATAAGCCCTTTTTGGGCTATAAGTTCATAGATTTCAAGCGCTTTTTTGCGTCCGGTTACCGAAACTCTGTCCAGACGGCGGAATTCAAAAGAACTCCAGCATTGGTTCCGGGTGGATTCGCTTACAATAATACTGGTGCCGTATACTTTGTTTATCCCCTCCAAACGGCTGGACACATTCACCGTATCCCCAATGACTGTGTAGTTAAGCCGCTCATGATAGCCCATATTACCCACGATGGCATCTCCCGTATGAATACCCATGCGGGTATGCAAAAGGGTTTTACCGCTGTTCTCCCATCGCTTGGAAAGAACATAGAGTTTATTCCGTATCAGGAGGGCGCTCAAACAGGCCTGTTCCGCATGGTTTTCTATCCGGGTCGGCGCGCCCCAAAAGGCCATAACGGAATCGCCTATGTATTTGTCTATGGTTCCATGGTTTTTGAGGATAGCCTTTGAGAGAATTTCAAAGTAGGTACATAAATTCAGTACAAGGTCTTCCGCTTTTATCTGTTCCGCGATGGATGTAAAATTGGCAATATCGCTAAAAAACACGGTAAGTTCCCGTTTCTCGCCCCCTATATCGGCGTTTATCTCCTCGCTAACCAGTTGGGATACCAGTTCGGCGGGAACATAGCGCTTAAAGTTCCGCAGGCCCTTTTTCATGCTTTCAAAGGAATCCCGCATATTAATAATTTCCTGAAAAACGGTTCTGATGATAACAGCCGAATCGAGGTCAAAGGATTTTATCTTCATCATGGCATTGGCAAGCTGGCGCATAGGAGTGGAGATAGCGCTGGATAGCAGGGCGCTGGCAATCAGGATAAGAATGAGCAGGCCAATGGAAAAAAGAGTAAGAGTCTGCAGGTTTTTGAACAGATGGCCTGTAATATCCTCTTCCGGGATGATGATGCCTATGTTCAGGTCAAGCCCCGCGCCCACATTGATAGGGGTAAGGATAGCCTGATAGTTTTTGTCCCCTTCTTTTATTTGAGTCAGCGTCCCCGGTTTCTGTACAAGATGCTGCAAAATAGAGCGCGTAGGCTTATCGGCAAAGGCATCTATGCTGGATACTTCGTAAGTGGTATTCCCGTTGTCGTCCTCGCTCGTAACAAACAGAGCGTTAAGGTCCCCCTCACTGCGCGCCTGAAGCGCTACAAGGTTGTTCTGTTTATCCAGAATGAATATCTTGGTTCCGGGGGTGGGGCGCAGAGTCCCCAGAAAACGGGATAGTTCATCTACCGTGATATCTATGCTGCTTACACCGGTTATAGTACCATGGTCGTCAAAAACAGGTACAGAGCAGGTAAAACCGGGAAGATGGCCTGTGGCGAACAGGTATACCGGCGTCCATGTCATAGACCTCGCCGCTTCCGCTATCTTATACCATGTCCGCTTGCGGGGGTCATAACCGGTTTCCAGCGGTTCATCGGAGTTGGGGTAAGTCCCGTAAAAACCGGGGTTGGCGTGTTCATAGCGGATTTGGATGTGAGAACCGTCATTTTTGACAAAGCGTTTGGAAAAAGTCCCGTCGCTCATTCTAAGCAGCATCATCAAATCCCCGCTGGTATTCGCATAGTAAACCATTTTGAATTGGGAATGCAGTTTCTGAATTTCAGCATAATAATCGAACAACTGTTCTTGGTTGAGCGGGTTATGGAGAGGGTCGTCAAAGTAGCGGTATGTGAGGAATGCCAGACTGTGGTTCATGGTTTGGGCGGGGTAAAAGTAGTTGATAGTCCTGTAACTAACAGAATTCTGAATTTCCTCTATCAGCGCCTGGGACAGTTCTTCCGCATTCTTCTTCGAGTTGTTCCACATGGAAACAAGGTTAATCGTTGTGGAAACAATCAGAAAAAAGGAATTGATGAGTATGATGCCATAGTAAACCCGTACATACTTTGTTTTTTTTATAACCGCTTTTTTTACAACCGCGGTTTTTACAATCTTATTATTCATATTAACTTACCCTTTTAATATGATTCAATTCTCGTGATTTGAGAAAACGCTCTCTGTTGAGTGTTTTGACCAGTTCGTCAACAGGCACCACGCAGGAGCTTTTGACCGGAAGCAAAAAGCACAACTCTTTCTTAACCCCATAGTTGTTTACGGTAGCCCATGGTTGGGAAAAGACAAAGCCATGGGGGGATTCCCCGTTTTTAATGGTAAACCCTGCCAGCAGGCCGGCGCGCGCCTGTACCCGTTTTCTTTCCCCGGAATCAAGCGCCGCCGCGTCATCAAGGACAAGTTCCATTTCAAGCCGCCGGGCAATTTCTTGCAGCAGGTCAATTTCCAGCCCGCATAACACGCCGTTTTTGCGGTAGAGAAAAGGCGGATGCTCCCGCGGCTCGCGCACATAGACTCGCAGGGCTTTGGTTTCCCGTGTTTCCACGCCCTCCTTATCCTGTTTGGCGATAAGGCTTGTGGCGGCGATATTTACGTAAACAATCAGGAAGGTTCTAAAGGGGTCGACGATTGTATCTATTGCCATGAATATTACCAGCACAGCCTCCACAGGGAGTCCAAGCGGATTGAGGACTATACTTATCATAGACAGCGTAACGATACCCGTAGCGCCGGCGGTTGCGGTGCCGCCAAATATCACCCCAATAAATATTGTAAGGTAATGTATAAGCCCCAGCGGGGTATTGTATATTTGCGCCACGAAAAACGCCGCGACAGCAAAATAGAAGATATTTCCAAAGCGCCCTAAGGTCATGCCCAAGGGAAGAGTCAGATTTACCGATGTGGAATTGAACCCCATTTTTTTTTCCAGCGCGGTAATGGCGCTTGGTAAGACCGCCATCGAATTGCGGGTAGCAAAAGCAAGAAGTATGGGTTCAAAGAGGAAGCCAATGACACGAAAAGGGTTCGTTATCCCCGAGCGTAACCAAATTACCACAGTAGCGGCAATAAAAATAACAACCGTTCCTGCGGCATAGAGGATAATGAATTTCGACATTGCCATAAATATTTGCGTACCCATTTCGGCGACCTGGTCGGCCATAAGGCAGATAAGGCCAAAAGGCAGAAGGTAGAGAGACCAGTTAATTATACTTTGAAACGCCTCAAAAATCGCGGATAGAAGCCCTACAAGCAGAGAAGCGGATTCTTCTTTTAGAATACCAATCGCTATGCCAAAGATAATGGAGAAGAATACAATCGCCATTATGCTGCCCATAGTGAGGGCATAGAATATGTTGGAGGGAACCAAATCCCGGAAAAAATTCATCAGGCTGAGTCCTTGAACAGGCAGGTTAATCTGCTGCCCTGACCTCAGGTTTATTTCCAAGATGCCGCTTGTCCCTTCCTTGTCTTGGGAGGCGATGAGTTTTGAAAGGAGCGAACGGGTGTTTTCGTCCATTCCCGCGCCCGGCTTGCCGAGCATTCCCACTATCATACCGGCCAGAGTCATAACAATAATGCATAGCACAAAAACAAAGGCGAATCTTTTGATAAGCCCCGCGCTGCTCTTGTTGCGCATAAGCCTGCCCAAACTGGAGGCGATGGCGGTAACAATGATGGGAATAACCGTCATCTGAAGGTAGAAGAGGTAGAGCTGCCCCGGAACGGCTATAATTTTGGCAAAATTGCCTATTCCAAGCCATGCGGAAATCGGCGCGTTGCAAATGCCCAGCGCAACACCCAGCGCTACGCCGGCAAGGATGGCCAGGGGATGTTTTAAGAAGGCGCGTTTCACATTTTTTCCTTTGTTTATGAGGCGCCGGTGCCAAAATGACGCCGCACAATACGCGCCGTGATAAATTCTTCCGGCCTTTGCCTCAAATATTCATCTATGAAAACATTGAGCCACTCCTGCAAGAGCGGCGCATCCGCGTTAACAGCCATGGCGATTGGGTCTTGCTGGTCGTTGATAAAAACCGTCTTCATCAGCATTGCGGCATCCTTTCTTAGCGCGTTGACTATGAGTATTTCCCCTTCATCCCGGTATACCGCCAGCACCTTTCCGTCAAAAAGGGCATCCACTGTTTCGCCCCATGTGTCAAAAGATTTGATGTCGGC
>JAIRPM010000115.1 GCA_031257075.1 Spirochaetaceae bacterium | reverse complement strand
TAAACGGCGCTGCCTCAACGGTAGAATACGCATCCGGCGTGTAGGGAAAGAGTGTGCGATATTGAGGTGATGTCCAGGGGGGCCCCGGGCGTTATTTTTCTGGGGGGTGGGGGCCCCCCCCTTTGCCTATTGGTCACAAACATTTTTCGCGCGCCAAACCAAAAACGGGGTTTAAACCCCCCCCCCCCCCCCCCAGTTGCGCCCTAAAAACGCGTTTCCCCAGGAAAAAGACAAGTATGCCCCTTTCCCCAAAATGTTCTTCTGCTTCTTCATCTTCTTTGTCTCCTCTATGTAAGTAATTCTAAGGCCGCCCCCCAAACTGGGAAGTATTACCAGCCTTTCCCTCTACTATACTACACTTTGAAAAAAATGTCAAGCGATTCTGTGTGGGTAGTGAGTAGTGGGTGGTGAGTAGTGGGTGGTGAGTAGTGGGTAGTGAGTAGTGGGTAGTGGGTGGTGAGCAGTGGGTAGTAGGCGGTGAGCAGGCGGATGCCCTCTTGCCAACAGTAAAAATTACTTGTATAATACCGGTATGAAATCGCAGCCGCTTATAAAGGTCTACAGCGGCCTTATTAAAGAAATACTGGCCGCTTCTCACACGGCTACTCAGGTAGTCCCCGAAAACGTGTATCAAGAAGGCGATAAAAAAATCCTGTCTATGTTCGATACAATGATAGATGACCTCTTGTTGCCCGGTTCGAAGATACAGGGGCGCGAACATCTTTCGAGCCTTTATGCCAAAGCAAAAACCGGCGCCGCATGCATTCTTTTTGTTGAACATTACAGCAATATAGACTTGCCGGGTATTTCCTACCTGCTCCGCAAGGGCGGCGGGGACGGCGCGGAAATAGCCGATGCGCTGGTAGCCATTGCCGGGCGCAAACTAAACGAGGAAAATCCTGCCGTTGCTGCGTTTGCCGGCGCGTTTACCCGCATTGTGCTTTGTCCCAGCCGTTATAACAATACCGGCGGTGCCGACAGCGAGCGCCTCAAAGTTATCAACATCAACCGCGCCGCGATGAAAAAACTAGACGAAATCAAGCGGCAGGGCAAAATTGTACTGGTTTTTCCCGCGGGAACCCGCTGCCGCCCTTGGGACCCCGCCACAAAACGCGGCGTGCGCGAAATCGATTCGTATATCAAAAGCTTTGACTATTTCTGCCCTGTCGCCATCAACGGCCTTGTACTCGACACCCGTGGCGGCGATATGCTTGAAGACCATGTTCACAACGACCTGCTTCTCTACACAGCCGGCCCTGTGCAATCGTGCAATGACTTCCGTGAAGCCGCCAAACAAAAAGCCGGCGAAAATGGCGCGGAAGACCGCAAGCAATTTGTTGTAGACCGCCTTATGGACGCACTTGACGCTATGCACAACACGGCGGAAACGGAACGGCAGAAATTACTGTCACATCTTTCGTAACTCATGCGCCGTATTGAGGTTTTTGACACCACATTACGCGATGGCGCTCAAGGCGAAGGGATTAGTTTTTCGTTGCGGGATAAACTTGCCCTAACCGAAGTGCTCGATGAACTTGGCGTAGCCTTTATTGAAGCCGGCAATCCGGGCAGCAATCCGAAAGACCTGGGATTTTTCCGCGAGGTAAAGAAACTGCGCCTGCGGAACGCCAGCCTCTGCGCCTTCGGTTCAACCCGCAAAAAAAACGCCGCCGCCCGCGATGACACGAACCTGCAAAGCATACTTGCGGCGGAAACGCCCGTTGCCGTGATATTCGGTAAAAGTTCCCGCCTCCATGTAAAAAACGTCCTCAAGGCAAGCCTTGAGGAAAACCTCGCGATGATAGAAGAAAGCGTCGCTTTTCTGCGCGAAGCGGGGCGCGAAGTGATTTATGATGCCGAGCATTTTTTTGACGGCTGGAAGGAAGACGCGGCCTATGCGCTGCAAACTCTCCGCGCGGCTGCCGGCGCGGGCGCGGGGCGGCTTGTTCTCTGCGACACCAACGGCGGTTCTTTTCCGGGAGAAATAGAGAAGGGCGTAACAGCCGCGCTCAATTCGATACGGAGCGGGAACGGCGCTATGACAGCCCCCGTTTTCGGCATTCATGCGCATAATGATATGGGGCTGGCGGCAGCCTGTTCGCTGGCGGCGCTGGAAGCGGGCGCTGTTCATGTACAGGGGACGCTTACCGGCGCGGGGGAGCGCTGCGGGAACACCTGCCTTTCCGCCCTTATTCCCAGTCTGGAATTGAAACTGAACGCCCGCTGCCTTCCCGCCGGCAATCTTGCCCGGATTACCGAACTAACGCGGAAGGCTGCCGAGATTTCCAACATTACGCTTGCGGGCGGCCTTCCTTATATCGGCGCGTCCGCCTTTGCCCACAAAGCGGGAATGCATGCCGATGCCATTATCAAGACCAGCGTTTCATTTGAGCACATTGACCCGTCCCTTGTCGGCAACGGGAGGCATTTTTTGATAAGCGAAATGGGCGGGCGTTCCGCTATTGCCGAGCGGCTGCGGCATCTTTTTCCCGGAATTACCAAAGATGACCCCGTTATTGCCCGCCTTTCACGCCGGCTCAAGGAACTGGAAGCGGAAGGATGGCAATTTGAAGGGGCGGATGCCAGTTTTGAAATTCTTGCGCGGAAACTCGCGGGCAACCACGAAAGTTTTTTTTCCATACTCACATACCGCGTGGCAAGCGAATACCATGCGGGAACGGCAGCCCTCCCCTCCCCCGCCGAAAATGCCGGGCATGCGCCTTCTCTTTTGCGCTATCCTGCCAATGCATGGGTAAAAGTGCTCGCCGGCGCCGAATGCGAAATTGCCGCGGCGGAAGGGGATGGGCCGGTAAACGCGCTTGACCAGGCGTTACGGCGGGCGCTTGCGCGTTTTTTCCCGCTGTTACAGGAAGTGCGGCTCGATGATTACAAGGTACGCGTGATAGACAGCAACAGCGACACCGCCGCCAAGGTGCGCGTTCTCATTGAATCCACCGACGGGCGCGCGGCATGGACAACCGTAGGCGTTTCCACCGATGTTATCGACGCAAGCCGTCAGGCGCTTGTCGATTCAATCGAATACAAACTATTTATGGCGGCGCGCGCGGAAAACGAGAGAAACGCTGATTAACTCGATGCCCACAAGCGTTTTCCTCGTCATTTGAAAGCGCCATCCGCGCGTTTTTTCCCTATTCTATGCGCGTTTTTCCTATCTATACGCGCATAGAATGCCGGTATACGCGCATGTATATTTGTCTTATGCCTGTTATTTGTTTTCTTATGCGCGTATAGCATCATTAGGCGCGCATTTTATGCCGGAAAAGGCGCATATACAGCAATATATGCGCCTTTTCCGGCCTAAAATGCGCATATAGTGTTTTTATTGAAGCATATATTCCGCGTCCGCGCACGCCGCCGCCCGTTTTACGCGCAAAGGGCGGGAGCATGCCGTTTGTTACGGCAGTCCGCGGCATTGTTGCCATGCCTCTCATTAATCAGCGCTGCCCCTTAGCCGCGTAATTCTTCGACTAACGCTTTCAATTCGTTTGATTTTTGGAGGAGGTTTTTCAGTTGTTCGTCAACTTCGGCAAGGAGTTCGCTGTTTTTGGCGGCAATGCAGTTTACATTGTTGACATGCCCCGTTACCGCCTTGCTCGACTCGGCCTGTTCGTTCATCGCGGAAGCGATAGAGCGCACCCTGAGCATAACGTTTTTAACCGCTTTTTGCGCTTCCAAAAGGGAGGCTGCGGTATCTTCCGCAATGCCGGCTACGCGGGATATTGAGCGCACCGCCCCTTCCATACCCTCTATATTCAATCGGGTAAGTTTTTGCATATCGGTAATCGAACTGTCCACTTCCTGCGCGGCTTGATGGGTTTTTTCGGAAAGTTTGCGCACTTCGCCGGCAACCACAGAAAAGCCTCTGCCCGATTCGCCCGCATGGGCCGCCTCGATAGACGCATTCATAGCCAAAAGGTTGATTTGGTCGGCAATGTCCGTTATGACGCGCATAATGGTGCCGATGTTTTCGGATTGGCCGCCCAGTTTGTCCATATTTTTGGTAAGGCTGCCGGTAAGGGCGGACAATTCGCGCATTTCTTTGCCCGCTTCGTTAGCAAGGGACACGCCCGCGTCCACTTTGCCGTTGGAATCCTCCGCGTCCGCCGCCGCGCCCGCCGCATCGCCGTCTATATGAAAGATACCGTTGTTCAGGTTTTCCATAGCAAGGAGGATGTCGCTGATACGCTCCGTTTGTTCCAGCCCTCCGTCACGCACCGCGTCGGCGCTGCCCGCTACGGCGCAGACGGTATGCTCCACGCCATCGGCGGCGGTTTCTATCTTGCGGGCAATGGCAAGCGCCCTCTCGGCCGTCTTTTGAGCGAGCGCGGACTGGGAACGCGCTTCGTTTTCTTTCGCGCGGGTTTCATCAAAACTCTGCCGCAATTTTTCAGCCAGCGTTAAAAAAGAATGCTCCAGCAGGGCAATTTCATCGTTGCCGCGTACGTTCAAATTCAGATTGAAGTTGCCCGCCGCTATACTTTCCGCCGCGCAAACAACTTCCTTGAGGGGCCGGGTAATCGACGCTAAAATCAGAACAAACACAGAGCCGGGTATAAGGGCAAACACCGCAACCGCGATAAGTATTAACATAAGGAGGCGTTTATCGAGCGCTTCCTCCGCTTCCAGCCTGAGTTCCGTCTCGGCAACGCTGATACTGTCGGTGTAAATGCCGGTGGAAATCCATATATCGGTATCGGGAATAAATTGCGCGTAGGCAAGTTTGGGAGCGTTGTCCATAGAAGGCGGCTTGGGGAAAATGAATTCAACAAAACCGCCGCCGCGCTTGGCCGCTTCGTACAGTTCCTTCACATAGTATACGCCGTTTGCGTCCGCCGTCTTGCCCAAATTTTGCCCTTCGCGCTCAGGCAGCGTAGGATGCATAAAAATAGTCGTGCCGGTGTAGGTAAAATAGTAACCGGATTGGTCCGGCTCAAAACGGTAATCCTGTATGTATGATTTGATAATGTCATGCCGGGCGGTACGGTCTTCTATCCCTTTTAGCGCGGCGCCGAGCGCGCAGGCCATGCTTTCCGTACCCAGTTTAAGTTTTTCACGCTGCCCCTCCTCGATGAGGCGTTCCATTTCGAGCAGCCCCGCTTCCTGTACGCCGCGCGCCGTTTGGCCTATAACGGCGATAAGCGCGGCTATCATCAAGGTCATAAGCCCCGCGAAAATAAGTATCCGTTTCCCGATGGATATTTTTCTAAACATTCCGCAACCCCTTGAGGCGGCCGGAAAATCCGGGGAAAGACTGATTAACCCGGATACCGCAGCCGCTTTTCTTTTTCAGTTTAATGGATTGCGGCCTATGAGAATAGGGACATCTTTACCGCGCCGTGTTTTTCCGTTAGGCTACATCAGGAGGGAATTATGCCTGATACCGCCGCGCGGGATTATATATACGCCGTTTTACGCCTGCCGGCCCCCGCCTATTCGCGGATACACCTGCAATGGTTTGCCGCCGAAGATGAAGGCCGCACCGAAGAGCCGACCGAGCGCAAACTCCGCCGCGCCCGCGAAGAAGAAGGGCAGACGGTAAAAAGCAAGGAATTGATTGACGCGCTTGTCCTTCTTTCACCGACGCTGGCCATATTGTTTCTCGCGCCGGGCATGCTGCGGACATGCATGGAGATGTTCCTGTTTTTTTTCAGCCGCGCCGTCGATATTGACCCCGTAAAAGACCGTGTCATATTTTTACAAGTGTTTCATTATTTTTTACGCCTCGCCGCGCCTATTATAGCCGTCTCCGCCGTTGCCGCGCTGGCCGCGAACATAGGGCAGGATATGGCGCAGTTCGGCTTTCATTTCACCACAAAGCCGCTTGCGTTCAAATTAAATAAAATTGTGCCGAATTTCGCGGCCTTTTTGCAAAAAACTATTTTTTCCGGCTACGGCGCTTTCAACTTCTTTAAGTCGGTTGTAAAAATTGCCCTTATCGGCACGGTAGCGTTCGTACTGATATATTCGGATATTCAAAAAATTGCCAACCTGCAAACGGCGACCCTTGCGCTCGGCATAAAAACCATAGGCGGTCTGGCGATGCGCATGCTGATACTATGCGCGTTTTTTCTGCTTATACTCGCGATTCCCGATTATATGGTTCAGCGGTGGCAGCACCGCGAATCACTAAAGATGTCCAAAGAAGAAGTAAAGTGGGAATGGAAGGAAACCGAAGGAGACCCGCAAGTCCGCACGCGCATACGGCAGCGGATGCGTGAATTGCTTACGCAGAATATACGGCAAAACGTCCCCAAAGCGGAAGTAGTTATCACGAACCCTACGCATCTTGCGCTCGCGCTGGAATACAACGAAACGCTTGTCGGCCCCCGCGTGCTAGCAAAAGGCGCGGACGAACTTGCCCTGCGCATCAAACAAATAGCGCTCGATAACGGTGTCCCCGTCGAAGAAAACAAGCCGCTTGCCCGCGCGCTGTATCCCATTCTTGAAGTGGGGGATATCGTCCCGCAGGAATACTGGGCTGTTATCGCCGAAATTCTGCGCCGGGTTCGTGGCGCGGACTACTACGAACGCCGCCGCCGCGAAAGCGCCGCGTAAAGGCGCGCGGCCCCTATAGCCGCAAAAGCGTTTTTACGTTACAATACGGTAACTATGACAACCGGAAGGCCGCTTGTATTGCAATTGGTGGTGTTTATTGTCGATTGGGAACGCATAAAAAAAGCAGGGACGCTTTTTTCCAAGGAGAACGGGCGTTTTCATTGGGTATGCAAAGGTTTGGGCACGGCCAGTTCCGAGATTCTTGATATGCTCGGCATAGGCTCTATCGAAAAAGGCGTTATAATCTGTCTGGAAGAAGAAAATCATGTGCCGGTTTTGCTCAGGGAAGTGGGGGCCAAACTTGGCCTGCAAAACAGGGGGGCAGGTATCGCGTTTACCGTGCCTCTTTCCTCGATAAACCGTCCTATGCTCAAACTTTTTAACGCGACCGTAGAGCAGGAACGGGAAGATGGCGCGGACGCGCAAGGAGAAATTATGCATGCGGAAATAAAATACGATTTAATTGTCGCTGTTTTGAATCAGGGCTACAGCGAAGAATTTATGAAAGCCGCCCGCGAAGCCGGCGCGGGGGGCGGTACCGTTATAAACGCGCGAGGGCTTTCGAGCGGCGGCACCAAAAAAATATTCGGCATTTCAATCCAGGACGAAAAAGAAATTATCATTATCCTTTCCACGCGCAAAAAAAAGACGCCGATAATGAGCGCCGTAAGCAAATCTTACGGCGTTTCCACAAAAGCGGACGGGCTCATCTTTAGCCTGCCTGTCGATGAAATAACCGGCGTGGAACTCCGCTAAAACAAGGGCCGGAAGGAACTGCCTCCAACCGGATTAAGGCCGCCAGACAAATTCGACGGCGGCGCTTTTGCCCGGGATAAACAGGGCGCTTACGGGAATGTTCAGGCGGTAGTTGCTGCCGGCGCGCTCCGGCACACCGGAGGGAGGTCCCTCGAGTTCTTCACCGTCCGCGTTTATATACCGCGCCGTGTAATCCGCGGGAAAGCCTATCGCAAAGTCAAAATTATAGCCTTCAAAAGCCTGGTCCAGCAGCGTTTTCATTTTTGCGCTGTCCCCCGAAGATGCCGCGATAGAACGCCAAAAATAAAGCGTTAGGCGGCTATTCTCGGCCGGGGGCCGGCTATATTCGGCGGAAGAAACGGCCGAATTAAAATAGGATTCCAGAGCGGCGGGCGAATCAAAATCGATTTTTACCGTATATATATAATTTTTCTCATCCGCTTTATGCGAATAGGACGCTAAACGCAGCCCTCCGTTTTTTTTTATGCCGCTTTCAAAATCTTCTTTCGTAAGGGGAATGGACGGCAAATCGCTTTTTTCTCCAAACGCGGCAAGGTCTATCAATTCTTTCTGAACTGTATAAGAAATTGTTACATTTCCGCTGCCGTTTTTGCGCATCCGCGCGTTCACCGTTACGCCGATACATGAAGCCGCCGCAAAAAAAACAAGCATACCTAATGCGCCGCGTACAAAAATCCCGGTTTGCATAATTCAATTCTCCGTTTTGTAGCATAACGTACAGCCGCCGGTATGTATATTCCCCAAAGCGCCGCTATGCTTGTTTTCAGAACGCCGTGGCCAATATGCTTTCAGCGGGCTTGTTTTGACAGAACTCCCTAGGTATGTTATAGTACCCTATGGTTAATAAACTTTCATACGTGTTAATTACTCCCTATACGGTAGCGAAAAACCGGACAGGCGGCGTGATTGCCCGTCTGCTTTCACAAACGGATTTGGAACTTGCCGGCGCTCAGATAATTGCGCCGGACAGGCAGTTTACCGCGGATTATGCCCAATCGCTGCGCATGCAGGCCAAAGGCGAACCCTGTTTTTTGGCGGACTATGTTGAACAAAACTTTATACCGGATGACGGCGGGACACGCCGCGCCCTCTTTTTGCTCTTCCGGGGCGCGGAGCCATGCCGTAAACTTGCCGCCATCTGCGGCCATCTGCGCCCTGACTCCAAATCGCATCTGGACGAAATTCAGGGGCAATCGATACGCGACACTTACGCCGACCTCATTATTGACCCGCAAGCGCCGGAAAAATATGCCTACTTTGAACCGGGCGTTATAACTCCGCGCGAACAGGCAGCCGCAGACAGCGATTTGCGCCTTTTTCTGCCTCTCCTGCAAAAATCCGGCAATATTATAAACCTACAGTATCCTGCCGGCATGAGCGTTCAGCGCACGCTTGTTATCATAAAGCCGGACAATTGGGCTTATTCGTCATCCCGTCCCGGTTCCATCATCGATATGTTTTCGCGGACAGGCCTGCGTATCATCGGCATCAAGGTACACCGTTTTACACTTGAACAGGCGCTCGATTTCTATGGCCCTGTAAAGGACGCGCTCAAATCAAAACTCGCGCCTGTCTTTGGTAAAAAGGCGAAAGCGCTTTTGGAACAGGAATTCGGCATCGGTTTGAGCGATGCGGTAGAAAAAGCTCTTTCAGACAGTTTTGGCGTTGAGTATGCCCTCGACCAGTTTGAACAGATAGTTGAATTTATGTCCGGGTATAGGCCGGGAAAACCGGAAGGACGCGAAGTCAAATGCATGATAGTGATTTATGAAGGAACGGACGCAATAAGCAAAATACGCGATGTGCTTGGCCCCACCGACCCCTTGAAAGCCCCCGGCGGCACGATACGGCGGGAATTCGGCTCCAACGTGATGGTAAATACCGCTCATGCATCGGATGCGCCGGAAAGTTTTGACCGCGAAAAACAAATAGTTAAAATCAACGAAAATGAATCCGCCGGCATTATCGCGGACTATTTGCGGGACACCTAGAGCCTGTCCCTAATGATGGATTACGAAACTCTGGTAATGCGCTCCCAACTGGTACGGGATACGCGCGCTTTTTTTGACCGGCGAAATTATTTGGAGGTGATTACGCCTTCACTCTCTCCCGACCTCATACCGGAATCATGTCTTGAGGTTTTTGAAACAACGTTACTGCCGCCAGCCAATTCAAAAATATTTCATGCAAAAAAGTACTATCTGGTGCCAAGCCCGGAAATCTGGATGAAAAAAATTATCGCGGAATATAAAAAAAGCATTTATCAAATTTGCCCATCGTTTCGCAACTGCGAATCAACCGGCCGCATGCACAATCCTGAATTTATGATGCTTGAATACTATACAATGGACGCGAATTATATCGATTCGCTTTCACTCACCGAAGAATTGTGCGATACGCTCATCACAAATAACAAACAGGAATTGCTCCGTTTTCAGTCTGCTGCCGCATTGACAGCGGCAGCGCCGCCGTTTGTCCGCTTGTCTATGGACGATGCCTTTAAGCGCTATGCCGGTTTTAGCCTGAAAGACGCTCTGGCCGGCAGCACTCTCCGCATAGAAGCGGAACGGCTGGGTATGAATATAGCGCCCGAATTTTCAGAGGCGGACATTTATAACCTGATTTTTATTGACAAGGTTGAACCGTCCCTGCCCCGCGAAAAACCGGTTGCCCTCCTTGATTATCCGGCCATTGTACCGGCACTGGCGCAAAAAAAAGACTCGAAAGGGTTATGGCTTGAGCGTTGGGAATTGTATATACGCGGCATAGAAACGGCTAATTGCTATTCGGAAGAAACAAATGCAGAGAACGTCAGGCGCTACTTTGAGCGTGAGTCGGCGGAAAAATCACACAACGCTGTTATCCCCCATGCGGTAGATGCGGACTACTGGCACATTTTTGCCAAAAACGGCGGCTTCCCGCGCTGTTCCGGCGTTGCCATAGGCATGGACCGGCTCATTATGGCATTAACCGGAAAAAACGCTATTACCGCAACCCTGTCGTTCCCGATGAACCGCGATGAAGAAAGCAGTTAAGGCTTGCCTTAGGGGAACGCTAATTACAGTGACTCTAATCAGCGCCTCCTCCACCTACTCAATCATCCACAATGTCCCGGCTGTTCTGCCAAAGATTTCGGGTTCGTACATGCACTCCGCGGCGGCGGGCGGGGTCGGGTAAACGCCGCGGCGGGCGGCGCGGAACAGAAATGAGATTTCGGTT
>JAIRPM010000039.1 GCA_031257075.1 Spirochaetaceae bacterium | reverse complement strand
ATATTTGGCGGCAGGTCAAACGGCGGAGTAACGCCAACGTTCAGCAACAACTTCGCGCGCAAGAATATGCTCACAGGCAACGATTCAACTGCGCAGGCACAGGATGTCGCAGGCGATGCTGCCACTGCCGCAGGCCTTGGCAAGTCGATTACTGAATTAAAAACGCAGACTACATGGACAAACCCCGTTACAAGCGGCGGCCTCGGCTGGAGCGCGGCCGACTGGGACTTTGACGGCCTAACCAAATCCGGCTCAGCCTTCTACTGGCCCAAGTTGAAGTAGTGAGTAGTGGGTAGTGGACAGTGGACAGTGGACAGAAGTTCGGGCAGGTATACCGGTTCTAACGGTGATATCTTCGTTAGAATTTGATATATCGGCCTAAACTCTACCCACTACCCACTACACACTACACACTACACACTACACACTACCCACTGTTTCACTACCCCCTACCCACTACCCACTGTTTCACTGCCCACGGCAAGGGAATCCTAGACAAAGAAAAATATATTCGCTTACATTTTAGAAAGAGAGGCGTTTATGATAGTGATGAAATTCGGCGGCAGTTCGGTCGCTACAGGAGAGCGGGTTCAAAAAGTTATAGAGATAGTCCGGGCAAACCTTGTGAAAAAACCGGCGCTCGTGCTTTCCGCAATGGGAGATACCACCGACTATCTGCTGGAAGCGGCTGAAAAAGCGCTTGTGGCAGGCCCGGTAACGGTTGAAAAATCGCTCGAAAAAATAACAGCCGTTCATTTAGATGCTTTCCGCGCATTGGATTTGGGCAAAAATTTCGATGATGAATTGGGCGGGCTTTTGGCCGACTTAGGAGCGCTCCTTGCGGGAATTTCTCTTATCAAAGAATTAAGCCCCCGCTCAAAAGATTTTCTTGTATCCTTTGGCGAGCGGCTTTCAGTCCGCATAACCGCCGCCGCCTTTAACAAAGCCGGTATTCCGGCGTGTTTTCTGGATGCATGGGATGCCGGTATTGTTTCCAGTTCAAACGCGAATGCGGCGGAAATTCTTGACGAATCGGCTGTTTTGACAGCGGAACGGGTTTTGCCGCTGGTAAAAAAAGGCATCATTCCTATCATAACAGGTTTTATCGCAAAGGACACAGGCGGCATCATTACCACACTGGGGCGGGGCGGCTCTGATTTAAGCGCGACATTTATCGCGGCAGCCTGCGGCGCGGACGAAGTGCAAGTTTGGAAGGATGTAGACGGCTTGTTAAGCGCTGACCCCCGCCTTGTGCCCGCGGCCCGCCTTGTGCCGGAGGTGAGTTATGAAGAAGCCGCCGAACTTGCCTACTTTGGCGCTCAGGTGCTTCATCCGCGGGCAATGCAGCCATGCATAAAAAACAAAATTCCCGTACTTGTAAAAAATTCGTACAATCCCGCCGCGGAAGGCACACGTATCATCGCAAAAACAGCGCGGCGGCATTTGCCGGTATGTTCAATTACGGCGCGTAAAAATATAACGCTTGTTGATATCGTTTCGAGCCGTATGCTGGGGCAGAGCGGTTTTCTTGCCGAATTGTTTGCGGTTTTTGCCAAATACGGCATATCGGTTGATATGCTCGCGACAAGCGAAGTATCGGTTTCACTTACACTTGATTCTTCCTTTCACCTTGAAAACGCGAAAAAAGAAATTGAGCGTATCGCGGATATTGTTGTAAAGACAGAAAAAGCGATTGTTACGGTGATTTGCGATATAACAAAATCATCATCAATACTGGAAAAAGCCGCCGGCGTTTGCGCAAAAAATAATATCGATATTCAGATGGTGTCTCAGGGGGCAAGTAAAGTAAATATCAGTTTTGTGGTCAATAACAGTGAAGCGGACAGCGTTATTCAAAATTTACATAACGAATTTTTTAGCGGCGTATTCCCGCTTCCTTAGAGCAGTACCGATTAAATTGACTCTTCGGCAAGCCTTTGATTTTTGAAGCTTGCCGAAGCAGCGCTGCCGCCGGCGCTGCTTACAGAATGTACCTCCCCAAATCCTGGTCTTCGGCTATGTCTTTGAGGCGCTCGTCCACGAATTCGGGGGTTATCGTTATTTTTTGAGGCGCGATGTCCGGCGCGTCAAACGAAATGTTTTCGAGCAAGGTCTCCATTATGGTATGAAGCCGTCGTGCCCCTATGTTTTCCAGCCGCGAATTTACCTCGGCGGCTATCTCGGCAAGACGGCGTATCGAATCCGGCAAAAATTCAATCTCCACTTCCTCAGTTTTGAGAAGGTCGGTGTACTGCTTGGTAAGCGAATTTTTCGGCTCGGTGAGTATGCGCAGGAAGTCGTCTTTACCGAGCGAGTCCAGTTCCACACGAAGCGGGAAACGCCCTTGCAATTCGGGGATGAGGTCGGAGGGCTTGCTTATGCTGAACGCCCCCGCCGCTATAAAGAGGACATGGTTCGTGTCAACCGGGCCCCACTTTGTATTGACGGTCGCCCCTTCTACAATGGGGAGTATGTCCCGCTGGACGCCCTCGCGGGAAACATCATGCCCGCCTGCATCTCCGCGTACCGCTATCTTGTCGATTTCATCAATAAAGACGATGCCCATCTCTTGTACGCGGTTGCGGGCTTCTTCAGTTACTCTGTCCTGGTCTATCAATTTTTCGGCTTCTTCGCTTATTAAAATTTCGCGGGCGCGTTTTACAGTGAGTACCTTTTTCTTTTTGCCGCCGCCCAGCATGCCGGCAAGCCCGGAAAGCCCGCTTTCAATTTCTTCAAAGCCGCTGCCCAACATCCCGAAGGAGGGGAGTTGTATCTCTTGATTCACATCGACTTCTACCGTTTTGTCTTCAAAAAGCCCATCACGGAGCATGGTGCGGAATTTTTCGCGGGTGCTTTCATATTTTGCCTTTTCCGCTTCCATAGCTGCCTGTTCTTCCGGCGTAAGTTCACGGGGCTTTGCGTCCGGCGTTTCTTCGTTCCGTTTTTTGCGGTTTATCGGGATGCCTACCTGTACCATAGTCCCCATTACGCTGGGGCCGGAGTCGCTCGTTATCGAAAACGAGTTGACGGGGCGGAATGCCGGTTTTGGGGGTGTGTCCTTTGACGAGGCTTTTTTCCGTTTGGCGGAACCGGGCAGGAGAAGGTCGAGTATCCGTTCTTCGGCGCGTTCTTCGGCATCTTCTTTTACCGATTCCTGCATTTCCTGCTTGACCATCTGAAAACCCGCCGCCATAAGGTCGCGCACCATCGACTCGACATCGCGCCCCACATAGCCTACTTCAGTATATTTTGTCGCCTCAACCTTGATAAAAGGCGAGCCGGCAAGCCGCGCCAGCCGGCGGGCAATTTCTGTTTTACCTACACCGGTAGGCCCTATCATCAGAATATTTTTTGGGGCAACCTCTTCACGGAGTTCCGGCTCCAGTTTGAGCCGCCGTATGCGATTGCGAAGCGCTACGGCAACGGCGCGTTTTGCCTTGCCCTGCCCCACGATATAGCGGTCTAATTCCATAACTATTTGCTTAGGGGTAAGCGTGTCGAGGTCGGTTTTAGTTTTCTTTTTTGGCATGGTTATCCTTCTTTAATTATTCTTTGGTAACGTTTCCAACGTTATGTTTTGATTCGTATAAATACAAATATCGCCCGCTATGCGCAGGCTCTTTTCGGCAATCTCGGCGGCATTGTAGGCGCTCCCCTCAAGATAGGCAAGCGCGGCGGCATAGGCATAGTTCCCGCCGGAACCTATAGCAAGCGCGTCTCCAGCCGGTTCTATTACATCGCCCGTGCCGGAAATAAGCAGCGTTTTCTTTGTGTCCGCCACAAGAAGCATAGCCTCCAGTTTGCGGAGGGCGCGGTCGAGCCGCCAATCCTTCGCGAGTTCCACGGCGGCGCGGAGGAGGTCATTGGAATATTCCTTTAGTTTGCCTTCAAACCGGTCAAAGAGGGTAAAAGCGTCCGCCGTAGCGC
>JAIRPM010000029.1 GCA_031257075.1 Spirochaetaceae bacterium | reverse complement strand
ATCGAGGAACAACTGGAAGGCGTTG
Source organism: Spirochaetaceae bacterium (assembly GCA_031257075.1). Lineage (GTDB taxonomy): Bacteria > Spirochaetota > Spirochaetia > Treponematales > Breznakiellaceae > JAIROZ01. Next base: position 6,005 of record JAIRPM010000029.1, on the reverse strand, counting down.
CCGAATATGCCGGCAAAAAGGCATTCTATAACCTGATAAAATAACCGCCACGGGCGGCCGGGGACTCGGCCGCTCCCGGCAACGGTTCCCGCTTAGGAAACAGTGAAAAATCGTTACCGGGGGTGCATGTGAATAAACGCGGTCAAAAGGGGCGGTATTCTGGAAGGCGCGGCGGGCTTTTTTTGTGTTAAATCTGAACATATTGAATTGTATGTGAAAGTTACGCCCGGCGCGTCACGGACGGCGATTAAGGGTGTAAAGGACGGCCGGCTTTGTGTACAAGTCGCGGCCGCGCCCGAAGACGGCAAGGCCAACGCCCGCCTGCTTTCATTTCTGGCAAAAACATTTGGCGTTCCCAAAACCGCCCTCTCGCTTAAAACCGGCGAAAAGAGCCGCCTAAAAATGCTTATACTTCCGCCGGGCTGTGAAAACACTATAACCTCTCTAGAGCAACGCTAAGGCGGCGGCCCCGTCGGCAGCAGACTTTTCAGCGCAACGCTTCTTCCAAATCTGCTATCAAATCTTCCGGTTTTTCGAGGCCGATGTGGAGGCGCACGAGGCCGAGCCGTTCTGGCGGGATGTCCGCGCCGACAGGGTATTTCACGGCATAAGGGAAAACAAGGCTTTCATAGCCGCCCCAACTAACGGCGCGTTTGAATAAGCGCAGCCTGTCGGTAAAGCGGGCTACTTCGTCTTGGCTTTTGACCCGAAGCCGGAAACTGAAAAGCCCTGAGCCGCCATCATACAATTTTTTTACAAGTGCGGCCTGCGGATGTGAAGCCAAAAAAGGATACAGCACACTTTCAACGCGGGGGTGGTTCTCCAGAAAAGAAGCGGCGTCAAGAGCGCCCTTGAAGTGCGCTTCCATACGTATGTGGAGCGTTCGCAGTCCGCGCAGCATAAGCCATGCCATAAACGGGTCGGGCACGGTACCAAGCTGCAGGAATTCTTCCGCTTGTATTTTGTCGATATCGGCTTTCGAGCCTGCTATTACGCCGGCGATGATGTCGCTTGCGCCGCCAAAATATTTACTGCCCGAATGGACAACAAGGTCAACCCCCATTTCGTGCGGCTTACAGAAAACCGGCGTAGCCCAGGTATTGTCAATAATTGTTTTGATACCGCGCCGCCGCGCTTCCCGCGCAATTACCGGAATGTCCTGTATTTTGAATGTAAATGTCGTAGGACTTTCCAGATAGATAAGGCGTGTTTCGGGGCGGCAGGCGGCAAAAATTTCTTCCGTTACCGTGCCTTCGACATAAGTTACCGTTACGCCAAAACGCGCCAGATACGATGAAAGCAGCGTCCGTGTCCACGAATAGCAATCCTCTACGCAGACCACATGACTGCCCGATTCAACAAAAGCCATTATTGCATGAGAAATTGCGGAAACTCCCGAAGATACGATTTTTGCCCGTTCGGCCCCTTCAAGCGCGGCAAGTTTTTCTTCGACAAGATTAACCGTAGGGTTGTTGCCGCGTGTATACAGCGAACGGTTTACCTCATCGCCGAGCGCGGCGCAGAATTCGCCAAAACTGGGGAAGCAAAATATGGAAGTTTGAAAAACCGGTGGACTAACCGCGCCGTAAGGAAGATTGTCTTCTCCTTGATGGTGAAGGATATAACTTATGTTTTGAGATTTGGTCATTATTAGCCCTTAACGCCGCCGTCAGTCAGTCCGGCCACAATGTACTTTTGCCCAAAAGCAAAGATTATCATCGTGGGCAATAACGCCACGATGATGCCGGCACTCATCACGTCCCAACTGACACCGGCTTTGGAAATAAATGAATTGAGCGCGACAGGCACGGTAAGTTTCGAATCGGACGACAACAACATTACCGCAAGGAAAAGTTCATTCCAAACATTGACAAAGGCAAAACTAAAAATAGCCACAATTCCCGGAAGGCTTACCGGCAAAACCACTTTGACCAGCGCGGTGAGCGGACTGCAACCGTCTATTAACGCCGCTTCTTCCAAAGACGCGGGTATGCGGTCAAAAAAACTCTTTGCCATAATCGCGCCAAAAGCAATAGTCGTCGCCGCATAAATCAGTATCAGAATAAACCGGTTGTTTGTAAGGTGAAGTTTGGAAAGGCTGAAAAAAAGCGGCCCCATCAAAATAAATGACGGTACCATCTGGGTAAAGTAGAGCAACAGAAGACCGTTTTTGACACGCGGGTTTGTCTTGAATTTAGACATAGCCCAGCCCGCAAGCAGGCTGATAAAAAGCCCCGCGGCGGACGCGGCGAGCGAAATCAAAAGAGAATTGGCAAAGTATGTTCCAAAATGGGCAAACCCTAAAAGTTTTTTGTATCCCGCAAAACTGATTTTTGAGGGCAGGTAGCGCAGAGGGAATATATAAATTTCGCCTTGCGGTTTAATTGATGTGATAAAAATCCAAAAAAGCGGCAAAACGGCAAAGGCCAAAAAACAGGCAAGCGCCAGTACGCGCAACAGCGCCGCCAGACCATATTTTGCTTTTTTTACAGAAAAATGACTCATAAACTTAATTCCTTTTCGGATGATGCCCGCAAGTAGAAAAACGCGAACACAAACAAAATAGCAATAATGATAAAGCCTATAGCGGAACCTTGGCCGTAATCGTAAGCCTTGGTGATTTTATTTATCATTTCTGTAGCCAAAATATTAGTGGCGTTTGCCGGCCCACCGCCGGTCATTCCGTAGATAATGTCGGGGAAATTCATTATCCACATAAAGCGCAGCAAAACAGTGCTTGCTATTGTCGGCTGAATGTAGGGAATGGTAACGTAAAACAATTGCCGCGTTTTTCCCGCACCGTCAATTTCGGCGGATTCGTAGAGTTCTTTTGGGACGGATTGCAGGGCGGCGAGCAGCATTATCGCAAAAAAAGGAATTCCATACCAGATATTGGCGGCAATTACCGAAAACATTGCGAATTCAGGCTGCGAAAGCCAGCCTATTGGCTTTGCAATAAAGCCGGCCCGCATAAGAATATCGTTAATAACGCCAAACTGCCCGTTAAAAAGCCATGACCACACAAGCCCTATCGCAAAGCCAGAAAGAGCCCATGTATAAAAAACAAATCCAGTATAGATGCCGCGCCCATAGAACGGCTTGCGAAGCAGCAATGCCAGCGCAAAGCCCAAAAAGAATTGCCCGGCAAGCGATACCGCCACCCAAATTACCGTATTTACAAAAATTTTCGCAAACTTGATATTGGGGTGGGTGATAATAGCAATAAAATTATCAATGCCGTTAAAACGAGTTTGAGAAAGGTCGAGCATAGTGTAACGTTTAAACGCCGTTACAATGCCCTGCGCTACCGGATAATAGATGAACAGAACAAGGAGAGCCGCCGCGGGAATAAACATCCAGTAATACGCGCCGGCCGCCTTTTTTTTACGGAACGTCATTTCCAGTAATCAGCCCAAACTTTTGCGGCTTCTTCCGCTGTTACCTTTCCCAAGAGCAGCGACTGCATATACTGTTCCTGAATCTGCCCCCAGCCGGGAAATTTCTCGGAAGCGTAAGGGTATTTTACAAAGGTAAAAGAACCGGGATTGTTCATTTCGTCAGCCCATGCCTGATAGAGCCCACCTGAAAAATACGAGTTGCCGGTAAACGCCGTTGAGTGAACGGGAAGGGCGCCGTACTTTTCGCAAAATTCCGAATTTTGCGTGTTGGACGAAATCCATGCGATAAAATCCCACGCTTCGTTTTTGTGTTTAGAGTACGAGGGAATGCCAAAACCGGCATATCCATAATCCATGTAAACGGTGCCGCTTTTTCCAGGAGGAAGAGGGATTACCGTGTAGTTTTCGCGGCCTAGTTGACTGTCCAGCAACGGCACCGTATCCGGGTCTTGCACTAGGAAAGGCGTTACGCCCGCCACAAAAGCGTTTATCTGTTCATTAAAGCCCCAGTTGTTCGCGTCTGGCGGACAGGCCGTCTTGAACAATTCCGCATACGCTTTAAGGCTCGTTAAAAACTGCGGATTGTCGAACACGGAAGAACCGTCTTTTGTCTTATAGATATTTTCCGGGTCAATGTCTTTAATGTCAGAAATAATAAGCACATCCGAATTTTTGAAAGGATTGCCTTTGCCGCGCAGCGTATACCCAAACTGAGTTGACCCATTGGTTATCTGTTTGCAAATCGCGTACAGTTCATCAATACTGGCGGGCATTTTCGTTACGCCAAGTTTTGCCAGCACATCATTACGGGCAAAAAGCGCCTTAATATAGAAGAATTGTGGGACAAGGAAGGGTTTTCCACCTGCCGAGGAAGCCGCCTCTTTAGTTATCGAAAGCAGGGTGCCGGCTTCGTCCCACTGCGCGATAAACGGTGTTAAATCTTCGACTTTTTTGTTGGTTACATACTGCGGCGCTGTCGTATCGCGTATTTCTATAATGTCGAGCGGTTCATTGGCGTTAAGGCTCATTGTCAGACGGTTGTCAGCCTGCTCGTATGGCGGCGAAATCAAGTTGATTTTTACGTTAGGATGTTCCTGTTCGTAACGGCTAATCAAATTCTGTAAAACCGCTGTTCTATCAGGACTGGTCATAACTTCCATAAAGTTGAGTTCGGTTTTGCCATCCTTTTTAGCGCAGGAAACCAATCCCGCAGCCAACAAATATCCGCACATAACGGCGGATACAATTTTCTTGTTCTTTTGCATAGTACACTCCTTAACAGAGTATGCCGGATTTTGGAAAAATTGGCAACAGCCTCTGCATTGTCTCATAAAAATAAGGCTGAAGATGCAAGCCGGTTTAGGGCTGCCCAGTTAGCCTGTACAGTTCTTTTGTGGGGATGGGGTTTAAGGATTTTGCGTAAAGGATGGGCGGCGCTTCGTTCGGAAAAAATTCATTGTAGACGCGCCAGGGGAGCGATTGTTCGTGTGTAGGTTGTATAAATTGCGGAGGTTTATATTCGGGGATGATGAGTTTTTCTTCTTCCAGTTTGATAATTAAATTTGATATGAGAAGCAGGCGTTCTTTTATTGATATACAAATTTTGTTAAATTGCTCACGCGAAAAGCCGTAAGCGGGCAGCGCCGCCTTGTTGTAAAAAAGCCGGAGCGTATTGGATGACGGCGTAATTAGCGTAAAGCGCTTGCTTTTGTCGAGCGTGCCGTCAAAGGCGGCAAAGTACTCAAGCACATTTCTGGATACGGGTTTGTTTTCGTGCAACGCGATGATGGCGTAGAGGATGTCTTGTTCAAATGGAGAGAGAGTAGCGAGCATGAGGTGTGGTTAGCCAAATAAAAATGCTTTTATGATAAAAGCAATATTGTTTTGTATCCGGCTTATTTTTGACGGGTTGCGCAACAGGCGGTAAAGCCATTCCAAGCCAGCTAGGCGCATCCATTTTGGGCTGCGTTTTATTGCGCCGGATAAAACATCAAAAGAACCGCCTACACCCATAAAAAGCGAACATGGCAGTTGATTCATATATTCAAAAATAAAACGCTCCTGCGCGGGAGTTCCCAATGCGGCAAAAAGCGCGTGTGCTTTCGATTCTTTTATATTATCAATAATATCATGGCAATTGTTTTTATCAAAATATCCATGATGATGTCCGGCAATCATCAGTCGTGGAAATTGGGCGCGTATTTTTGGTATCATGTTTTCGATAACACTTTTCTTTGCGCCCAGAAAATATACGGATTTGCCGCTGTTTGAATATTCTTCCAATAATAATTGCATAAGTTCAATGCCGGGTATTTTTTTGCAGGCTTTATTTTTTCGTTTTGCGGGATAGTAAACGCTTATTCCGTCAGGAATAATGATGTTTTCAATCTGTTTGAACAATGCGTATACACCTTTATCCGCAAGCGGATATTTTAATACTTCCGCGTTTCCCGAAATAATATGAATTTTTCCGGCGCGGCTTTTAATTTCCGCAATACATTTCTCCGCGCCATTACAATAAATATCAAACCCGAATAATTGAATGTTACGCACACCGGACTCCTCTGCCATGGTATGCGTAAAAATTCATTCCATAATTTATCCTAA
>JAIRPM010000129.1 GCA_031257075.1 Spirochaetaceae bacterium | reverse complement strand
GAACCTATCCCCCCCACCTGCCAACCCCCGGCTTTTCAACAACCCTGACGCTTTCAGCGGTCAAAGGGCGTAAGTAATTCAAGTGTTTCCGGCGCTAGTTCAAGCCCTCGTTCCATAAGGTAATCCGCCGTGGCCCGCAGCACCTCAGCAAACAGCGTTTCCAGCGGCGGGAAGGGCGGCCGGCCAAATGCCAATTCCCGCAAATGCCGGTCCACTGTCCGCCGCCCCGCTTCGATTTTGTCGGCAAGGTAGACGATTTGCGCAAGCGGCCCCATGCCGCATTTGCCGGATGTGTGCAGGCGCACCGCTTCAAGTATATCGTTATCGCATACCTTGAATGCCGTCCGCAAAAGCACGGCGGCGGCGCGCCCGTGCAGCATGCCCGGTTTTGTTTTTTCCAGTTCCGTAATAGGAAGCCCGTCACATGATGCCAGCCGGAAGAATTCATCGTCTGTCAACCCTTTGCAAATATCATGCGCAATGCCGGCGCAGTATCCTTTTTCCGGCGGCAGCCCGTAACGGGCGCACAAATCGGCGCTATGCAGGGCAACATTGCGGCTGTGCAAAAAACGCTTGACATCAAGCATAGCAAACGCGGCTTTTTCTATTTCCGGCGGCAGCGGCGATGCCGCACTGATAACAGTGTTTTTGTCCGCCGCGCCGTATTCACAAGATTCGTCTTTGTATAATTTGTTTTTTGTAATAATGGCGCGGACGGCGGGCGGGACATATTCTTCCCATGCGCTTCCGGCGCGGATTGACGCGCGTAATTGTTCCGATGAAATAGATATAATACTATTTGCGATGCATGTATGGGAAAAAGAAAAATCAGGATTCGCGCTGTTTAATCTGCGGGCTATAAGTATGTCTGTTAAAGAGGCAAGTTCTTCGGCGTTTTTCCATTGGTCAAAAGAACAGGCAATATCATCGCCGATGATAAGGCCGGGTTTTCCTTCAGGCACATAGCGGTTGTATATATCTTTGATAGTATCAATAGTGTACGAAATTCCTTCGCGTTCAATTTCACACATATCTACGGTGAATTGCCGGCAGCCGCCTATTGCCGCAAGCAGCATGCGCATGCGCATATCCGCCGACCCGCCCTGGCTGCGCGTCTTGAACGGCGACTGATACGCGGGAATAAAAATAACGCGGTCATAGCCTGAATCCAATGCGGCACGGGCTATGTGAATATGGCCATTGTGTACCGGGTCAAAACTGCCTCCAAGCACCGCATACTTCATGCGGATAGAATAACCGTTTTTGAAAAACACGGCTAGGGCAACGCTGATTCAGCGTTGCCCTAGAATTCTATACCGGCCCGCGCTTTAACGCCGTTGTCAAACGGGTGGCGTATTTTTTTGAATTCGGTAATGTATGCGGCGTATTCGCGGAGCCAGTCCGGAGCGCTATGGCCGGTAAGCGCAATTTCCAGAGCGCTTTCCGGCCCTTGAGCGCGCAAAAATAGTTCCACCGGCGCTCTTTCGAGCATCCCTGTTTCCAGCGCGTCAATGATTTCATCAAGTACAAGGAGGGACGGCACCGCAACAGGCAGTTTTGGTGCCGCCGCCGCAAAAATACGCGCTTGCTCAGCGGCGCATGCGGTTTTTTCGTCCTGGTTCATCTGAAAGGTAAAAGGATAGCGTTTTTCCTGCCGGACAACCCGCACGCCGAGCGCGCGTAAACTATCCACCTCACCGGAAACACCGCCTTTTAGAAACTGCGCAAAAATCACCTGAGCGCCGGAATCTGCCCTCCCCGCTTGAACATGCGCGGCAAAACGAACGGCAAGCCCGCAAACAGCGGTGGTTTTACCTTTGCCATTACCGTAATAGAGATGAATCATTGCGTTACACGTTCAACGTATTCATTTGTCTCGGTATTAACGAGGATTTTTTCGTCCTGCTTGATAAACAGCGGCACGCGCACGGTAAGGCCGGTTTCGGTAACAACAGGTTTTGTAGCGCCGGAAACGGTGTCGCCTTTTACATAGTTTTCACTTTCAGCAACCGTAAATACTACTTTGTACGGAATTCTGATATCTATAACCGAGCCTTCCCAAATAGTCAGGTCGTAGTTTTCTCCTTCCTTCAGATAGTACCGTTTATTCTCCATGCCGGCGACCGGCACATCGTACTGTTCGTAACTTTCACCGTCCATAAAATGGTAGTTGTCCGCATCCGCATACTGGTACTGGCAATTACGGACATCAACCTCTGCATCTTCCACTTCCTGCTGCGTAGGAATCGTCAACGACAGCACCGAACCGTCTTTAAGGCTCTTCATTTTGACGCGGGCAATGGCCGTTCCCTTGCCCGGCGTATGGAATTCACGTTCAACAACAACAAAAGGTGTCCCTTTTTGGAGCAAATAGGTACCCTTTACAATATCAACACCACGAATCATGGTTTCTCCTTGCGTTAACAGTATAGAATTTTGCCCATATATTCTAGGGGCGCTCCGTTGCCCTAGAGAAACGCTGATTAAATTGACTCTAATCAGCGTTTCCCTCTTGTAGTTGCTCATTTCATTGCGCAACTACAGGGAAAGTAACCACTGATTTATTCTCGATTGAATAAATCAGTGCTTCCC
>JAIRPM010000121.1 GCA_031257075.1 Spirochaetaceae bacterium | reverse complement strand
TAAGCCCCGGTCCCAGCAGCACCGACAGCGGCCGGCCGGTAGCCCACGCGGGACCGCCGGTTTTTAGCCCCGTACTGTCCTCGTAGACCTGAACAACCGCCTCATCCCCGTCTATCCGTACAATCTCCCCAATAATACGCCGCTCGCCCACTTCTACCACATCAAAAAGCCCCGCGCCGCTAAGTCCTTCAATATGAATGATAGGGCCGGAAACACGGGTTATGGAGCCAGGGGTAGTGGGTAGATTTTTGTCCGGTATATCAGTACTAACGATGTTATCTGCGTTAGCACCTGGTTTGCTTTCTGAACCAACTGTCCCCTGTCCCCTGTCCCCTATCCCCTGTTTACTGTCCACTGTCCACTGTTCACTGTCCACTCCACCAAGCAACGCATCCAGCAAGACAGACCGCTTTGCGGAGATGAGCGCGTCCAGTTCGTCTTGCAGGGAATACTGAATCGTGTAATTTGTGCTGTCTCCGGCTACTGTTTTTGCGTACCGTTCTCGTTTTTCCAGCGATTTTTGCCTGAACGCTTCTTTTTGTTCCGGCGTGAGGGACGCGGCAAATGACGCGGCGGCGGTTTTGAGCAGAGCGTCTAGTTTTTCGGTTTGGGCGCGCTGTTTGTCAAGAGCAAGGCGCGAAGCAAGTTCGCGTTCCTGTTCAGCGGTTTTAGCCTCAAAACGGGCGGATTCCTCTTTTAGCGCGGCGGCAAGTTTTTGTTCGCTCGCCTCCGCCATTTCCTTCGCCCGTTTTTCCGCCGCCTTTAGTATGCGGGCCTCCTGCCTTTCCGCATCGGCAAGTATTTCTTTATCCAATGCGGCGGTGCCGCGTAATTCTTCCATTGAACTATCGTATCAGGTTTGCTATGAAGCAAACAACCGCCTCTTTGCGGGAAAATTCGCGCTTACAGCTTGCTGTAGCCTTGTGAGGCCGGTATGGTCTTTGCGGTCATATCTTTGAACAGGGAGAACGCATCTTCGCGGCTTAACGCGCGCACTTGCGGGTCATTCAGGAAAACGCGGAACGCGGCGGCAAGGTCGCGGTTCATAGCCGCTTCCGTAATACCTTCTTGGTTGGTAATATGCTGCAAAACAAGGCTTGCCAACGGCAAAGGCATAGCGCCGGTAATCACAGGCCGCACGGCATCACGGGTGAAGACGGCGTTTGTTTCTACTACCGCGCCCGCCGGGAAATCAGGTATTTGGCCGCTATTAGGCAAATTCACATTAGTAACAAGAGTGCCCAATCCAAGGAGCGCTTTTATCTGCCGTATGCCTTCTTCGCCGGAATTTTCAGGGACAACTTTTTCCGTGCCGTTCCGGTACGCCGCACTCTTTTTTTTCAGCATTTCACGTTGTTCAATGCGCCATGAAACAGGAGTCAGCGTAAATTTCCACTGCCGCGCAAGTTCCGGTGTTTTCAGATACCATGACGGCGGGCAGAATTCAGCAAGATGGCGGTCGCCGGCGGCGGCTATCAAACCGAAACGCCGGAATAAATCAAATTTGACACGCTCGGCTGAGGCAAAGAAACTGTTAAGCCAATTGTCATCGCCGCCGCCTTCAAAACCTTCCGCAGCATGCGCATCCACAAACCGCGCATAAACAGGAAACAAATCTATGTTTTTGTACGAGGCGTGGTCTATCCATGTAAAGTGGTTGATACCGGTTACATTAGTTATAATTTCTTCGCGGCTTACTTCACCCGGTTTGGCAATGTTTTCCTTTTCAAGAATAGATTTCAGGATTTTTTGTGTGCCAAAAACTTCATGACAGCAGCCAAAAGCTTTTATCGCGGGAAATGTTTTATACAGCGTCCGCGTACAAATCGTCATCGGATTGGTATAGTTAAGCACCCAAGCATCCGGCGCGTCTTTTTTGACAGCCCGCGCGATTTCCTCGAACATAGGAACGGTACGCAAAGCGCGCACAAGCCCCCCGGCCCCTACCGTATCTCCCACAGACTGATAAATGCCATACTTCTCCGGCAAATGCACGTCTACCGCCATCTGTTCAAAATCACCGGGCAGTATCGAAATAAATACAAAGTCGCTGCCGGAAAGCGCTTTGGGCAGCGAAGGTTCGGCAACAAAACGCCATCTACCGCCGTTTTCGGCCATAACCTTGTTGCCAAGCGCTTCATTTGCCCGCGCTGATTCCGCGTCGATATCGTACAAATAAATAGTACCGGCTATATCTTTTTCAAACGCGAGGTCTTTTATAAACACCCATGCCCAATTCCGTGAGCCGCCGCCAATGTAAGAAATTTTTAAATTGTGTATATCATTCATATATAACTCCAGTATTAATCTTTCAATCCTGATGTAGTAATACCTTCAACAAAGTACTGCTGGGCGGCGAAAAATAAAAGCACCGGCGGTATTATCGACACAGTTGACATAGCAAGTATTTGATTCCAGTTGACATTTGCCGATATATCCAGACTAAGGCGCAGACCGAGCGCGAGCGGGAATTTCCGCACACTGCTTATGTAAATCAGCGCGTTGAAAAAATCATTCCATGTCCATACAAATTGAAATACTACTACCGAAAAAATCGCCGGCTTGCAGAGCGGCAGGAGAATTTGTACAAGCGTACGAAAGCTGCCGCACCCGTCTATACGCGCCGATTCGTCCAGTTCTTTTGGTATGCCCCGAAAAAATTGTACCATCATAAAATTGAAAAACGGGAACGCGCCTAAAAACGCCGGCGCAATAAACGGCATATATGAATCGAGCCAGCCCAAATTTTTGAAGAATATATAGCGCGGAATAATAATAACAGTCGCGGGAAGCATAAGTGTCGCTATCATTAAACTAAAAAGCACTTTTTTGAACGGAAAGTCAAAACGCGAAAACCCGTAAGCGACCAGTATGCTTGATGCCGCCGTAAAAAACACGGTAGGCAGTACGAGCGCGAATGTGTTAAACAAGAATGTGCCGAAACTATACTGGCCTGAACCCTTCCAACCCTGTGGAAAACCGTCCCAAACAGGCTGTTTAGGGAGCAAACTCAAACTTCCGAAAATTTCCTGATTGTTTTTGAACGCCGCGCTGACCATCCATAGGAGCGGATAAATCATAATATAGCCGAGTATAATAAGAAAAATATACGCGACAACGCGGCCTGCTTTTGCATTCGATTTGAATATATTTTTCATTTATGAATCTCCGTAATGCACCCACGATTCGGATGACTTGAAGGTAAGGCTGGTGAATATAAAAATAACCGCAAATAATATCCACGAAAGCGCCGACGCATATCCCATTCTGAAATACTTAAATCCCTGTTCATAGAGCATCATACCGTAGAGATATGTTGATTTAAGAGGGCCGCCCTGCGTAATAACAAACACGGTGGTAAATTCCTGAAAGGCGTTTATCATTTGCATTATCAAATTGAAAAATACTATCGGTGTAAGCATAGGCAGTGTTACGCGAAAGAAAATCGACACGCGCCCCGCGCCGTCGAGCCGTGCCGCTTCGTACAATGATTCCGGGATTTGTTTCAGGCCGGCAAGAAAAAGCACCATTGACGAGCCAAACTGCCATATCGTAACTAAACTTACCGTAAAAAGCGCCCAAGCCGGACTGCCAAGCCAGTCAACCGCCGGTATGCCTATAGTGCCGATAATGTTGTTTATCACGCCCTGTTTCATAAACAGAAATTTCCACAGTACAGAAATAGCAATACTGCCGCCAAGTATTGACGGCATATAGTACACGGTACGGAATAAATTTATACCCGCGAGTTTCTGGTTGAGTACTACGGCGATGAAAAGAGCGAACGCGATTTTAAGCGGCACCGCGATAAGTACATACAAAAATGTTACTTTCAGGCTCTGCCAAAACTGCGGGTCGGCGGTAAAAATCTTTTTGAAATTTTCAATGCCCACAAACCGGCTTTCGCCAATCAACTGAAAATCGGTAAACGAATACCAGAGTGATTGGCAGAGCGGTACAAACTGAAGCAGGCAAAACCCCGCAAGCCATGGCAAAATGTACAATAAACCTGTTAATGTTTTTTTTGTTTTCATTGCGGCACCGCTCTCTATTACAAAGCCGTAAGTTTCGCGCTTACCGCCGCGCGCAGTTCCGCCGCGCTTTGGGCAGGCGTTTTTTGCTTAAAACCGGCCTTTTCGACCGCTTCACGGAATAAATCCTGAATTTCGGTATTCATATCCCAAGCAGTTTGCGGTTTGCCGCCTTTGGCAAGCGCCGTTTCGATACCCTGTTCCATAAGCGGTTTAATCAAACCCTGCGCCGCCAAAAGTTCGCGCCCTGTGGATGTCGCGGGAATTCCGCGCGTGGTTGCAAGCGTTTTTACCGCGTCCACGTCGTTAAAGAAAAAGTTAAGAAATTCGACCGCTTCGTCTTTGTATTTGGAATTGTTGTTAACTACGAGAATTTGCGAAGGCCGTACAAGGATGCCGCTGTTTGAATACTGCGCCCGCACGGGAAGCGCCGATACGGTGAGAGCACGGCCTGCCAATTGTTTATCTTGATTACTCACCCAGCATTGAATCAGCGCAAGATTGCCGTTTACCCATTCGGGATTTTCCTCGTCTTTTTTATTATAGAGCGAACTTTCGTTAAACGGGCTGATTACTTTGTTGTCGATAAGTTTGGTGATATAGGTGAGTGCTTCTTCCGCCTGCGCGTCTGTCCACATAATGTTTTTGTCCGCGTCAATTAAACCGCCGGCCAACTGCGTTATATATTTTTGAAATATCGTAGTTGACGTTTGTTCGGGCGAGCAACCCCAAGCATATTTTTTGCTGTTACCCGCGTTGATTTTGCGGCCTTCGCTCAAGAGCGTATCCCATGTCCACTCGATAGATGGGTCGATACCGGCTTGAGTCAAAATCGCGTTGTCCTGCAAAAAAGTCTCGCCGTTCAATCCGGTGGGCAGCCCTTTTATTTTGTTATTGTACGAACAATAATTTTGCAGAAAAGCATCGTCAAACGCCGAGATATCGAGCGCCGCTGAGGCTTCCAACGTAAGAAACACATCGGCGCGGGCGCTCAGGCTATGAAGCCATGGCTGGTCAATCTGAATGATGTCCGCCGCCGTACCGCCCGCTATCTGCGTTACCAGTTTGTCTTGATAGCCGTCAAAACCGCCGTACTCGGCTTCGACCTTTATGCCGGGGTTGCGCTCCTCATACAACGCTATTGCCTTCAGCGTAGCCTGATGGCGTTCATCGCCGCCCCACCACGCGAAGCGCAGTGTTGCTTTCCCGTCCGCGGCCTTTTTCTGACAGGCCGTAAACGCGCAGATGCATACCATAGCGGCCGCTCCCGCAATTACCACAGCCGCTATTCTAGCAGCCGCCCGGTTTTGTTTTGTAGTTTCCATTTGTAATCTCCTAAATAAAGCGAATTATCTTATATAATGAAATGGGCGCAAAACTTCAGTTTTACGATTGTTCCATAGTATGCGTTTTGCGACGGCACTCCGGTAATTCATTTTTCTCCCGATTTCATAGATTTTTCACGAAAAATTTCCGGGCGCGCGGCCCTTCCAAGAACGCCGGTATTCATTGTACACTCCAAATATCCTATGGTACATGAAGAATGCGGGTTGTTCGGCGTTTTCGCGGGCAGAAATAGCGACTGTTTGGGAACGCCTATCGCGGAATTATGCTATGCCGGCCTTTACGCGCTCCAGCACCGTGGCCAAGAAAGTTGCGGTATAGCGGTAAAAAACGGTGACGGTATTACCAACAGGCGCGATTTAGGGTTGGTTGGGCAAGTGTTTACGCCGGATGTTTTGGCTAGCCTGGGAGACGGTGGGCGCGGGCGTATGGCGGTAGCGCATACGCGCTATGGCACAACCGGCGTGAACCGGCGCTCCAACGCGCAGCCTTTTGTTGCCAAGCATATCAAAGGCTCTATAGCCCTTGCGCATAACGGCAACCTGACCAACGCGAGTCAACTGCGCCGGGCGCTGGAAATGCAGGGCAACATTTTTCACACATCCAGCGATACCGAAGCTATCATCTACACGATAATACGCGAGCGCTTAAACGCGGATAGTATCGAAAAAGCGGTCGAAAAGGCGATGTACACCCTTCAAGGAGCGTACAGCCTTGTGCTTATGAGCCACCGAAAACTGATTGCCGTCCGCGACCCCCATGGCTTCCGCCCGCTCTGCATAGGACGGCTCGGCGACGCGTCCGTTTTTGCGAGTGAAAGTTGCGCCCTCTCCGCCGTAGGCGCCCAGTTTGAACGGGATGTTATGCCCGGCGAAATTGTCGTGGCTTCAGTGGACGGGCTGTGTTCTATAACCACACATTGCGGCGGCCTTTCATCGCTCTGCGTATTTGAATACATTTATTTTGCCCGCCCCGATTCAGTAATAGACGGCCTTTCCGTACACGATGCCCGTGTTATGGCCGGTGAAATTCTTGCGCGCGAACAT
Source organism: Spirochaetaceae bacterium (assembly GCA_031257075.1). Lineage (GTDB taxonomy): Bacteria > Spirochaetota > Spirochaetia > Treponematales > Breznakiellaceae > JAIROZ01. Next base: position 5,957 of record JAIRPM010000121.1, on the reverse strand, counting down.
CCGGCGGACGCGGACGTGGTTATTGGCGTACCGGATTCAGGATTGGACGCGGCGCTCGGTTTTTCCCGCGCAAGCGGTATTCCTTTTGATTTTGGATTCCTCAAAAATAAATATATTGCCCGTACTTTTATTTCGCCCAATGCGCATGACAGGGCGGAGCGGGTGCGTCTGAAACTGAATCCTATAAGCACGGCAGTAAAAGGTAAGCGTGTTGTTATGGTAGACGATTCCATTGTACGGGGGACAACAAGCATGCAGATTATCCGGCTTTTGCGTGAAGCGGGCGCGGTGGAAGTACACATACGCCTTTCCTGCCCGCCTTTTCTCTATCCGTGTTATTTCGGCACCGATATAGACCGCTCTGAAAATCTGATAGCCCATAACCATACATTGTTTGAAATTCAACAAATTATAGGGGCGGATTCTATAGGCTATTTGCCGATAGGGGCGCTTGCCGAAATAACCAGCGGCTGCCGGAGCGGCCTCTGCACAGCATGCTTTAACGGGCATTATCCGGTGGACATATCCGCCTGTGGTGAAAAAGATTTGTTTGAACGCGAAATTGATACCGATTGAGCGCAAGAATCTGTTGCCGGTTTTAGGCTAAACCGGCCGGCAAAACCGGAGAATATATGGCAGGAAACATTTTTGGAAAAAATTTTACCGTTACCACGTTTGGCGAATCGCATGGCCCGGCAACAGGCTGTGTGATAGACGGTTGCCCGGCGGGACTTGTATTGAGCGCGGCGGACATCAATGCCGAACTGGCGCGGCGGCGGCCGGGCGGCGGCGGCGCGTCAACGTCCCGGCACGAACCTGATGAATGTGAAATTCTTTCCGGCATCTTCGAGGGACGCTCCCTCGGCACCCCTATCGCTATAATCATCCGAAATACAAGCGGGCGTTCCGCCGACTATGATGAATTGAAAGATATCTACCGGCCCGGGCATGCCGATATGGCATGGGATGAAAAATACGGCTTGCGCGACCATCGCGGTGGGGGGCGTTCTTCAGGACGAGAGACAGCGGGACGGACAGCCGCCGGTGCCGTAGCAAAAAAATTGCTCGCCGAATATGGCATTGCCATTCAAGCATGGGTTTCATCAATAGGCGGCATTTCCGCGCCATCTTTTGGCGAAGCGGAATTTTGCGCGGAAGAAATTGAACACAACCCGCTGAGACTGCCTTCGACGCGGGCGGCGCTTGAAGCCTCGGCACTCATCGGCAGCCTTTGCGGGGATAGTATCGGCGGCACGGTAACTTGCCGCGTTACCGGTATTCCCGCCGGATTGGGCGAGCCGGTTTTTGGCAAATTGGACGCGGTGCTGGCGCAGGCTATGCTTTCCATTGGAGCGGTAAAAGGCTTTGAAATAGGTGCCGGTTTTGACGCGGCCCTGCTAAAAGGCTCCGAAAACAATGACGTGCCTTCCGGTGTCAAAACGTTTTCTTCCAACAATTCAGGCGGGGTATTGGGCGGTATCTCTACCGGCGCTCCGCTTGAATTCCGCATAGTTGTAAAACCTGTACCTTCGATAGCAAGGGAACAAACAGCGTTAGCAAAAAAGGGTATGCTGTGCCGAATTCGGATTAAGGGCCGGCACGATGTGTGCATTGCGCCGCGCGCCGTACCGGTGGTCGAAGCGATGACAGCGTTGACACTGGCGGATTTACTGTTGGAACAACGGCTTGCCCGCATAACGATGGGCAGCCTATGAACCGCCATCAGACTTGCCCGGCGCTCGTGCTTGCTTTGCGCCCCTTTGGGGAATCTAATCGTGAAGCATTTTTTCTCACCCCATCAGATGGGGTAATCCGCGCCGCGGTTTACGGCGGGCCAAAGAGTAAATTACGCGCTTATGTTGCTCCCTTTCAAACCGGGACGCTCTACTTGTACCACGACACTGTGCGCGAAACCAACAAAGTGAGCGATTTTGACGTAAGCGCATGGCGTCCGGGCATTCGCGAACTTTTGGAACGGCTGGAAACAGCGGCTTTTATTGCCGATGCCTTACTCGCCGGAGCAGGCGGCGGCAGCGAATGCGAAAGCGCTTTCATTCTTGCCAATGCCGGTTTTGATGCTTTGCAAACGGCTTCAGCTCTGCTTTGTGAAAAAATTCGCGTTCATTTTTTGTGGAATTGGCTGGAAATTCTGGGGCTGCGCCCCAGCCCGGATGAAGGCTTCCCGGCGGAAAACTTCACGGCAAAAAAAACGGCGCGTCCGCTGCTCAACACGGAAACATTCCGGTTTCTAACGGCTATAGGGCAGATGCCGCCCCATGAACTTGAACATATAGCGCCGGGAACAACCTCATTCTCACAGATAGCAGCCTTTCTGAACGGTATGTGGCGGGAAGTTCTAGGAAAGCGCTGATTGTGCCATCCCTTAACAATTAAAGAATGGCGCTATCAGCGTTGCCCCCAAATATACCAATTATCTCAAAACTCTAAAATTTTTCAAAAATTTGCCGATATTAAGGTATGAAGAGGATATCGAAAAATTGATGCTGTTCGGTCTTCCTTGTAGGGGAACGCTGATTAAATTGATTCTAATCAGCGTTCCCCTACTGTAGTTGCTCATTTTATTACGCAACTACAGGGAAAGTAGTACTGATTAAATCCTCAATTAGATTTAATCAGTACTTCCTTAGGTTATTTTATATGGACAAAAAAAAATTATTGCTTGTTGCGGCATCGGTTGGAATGTTTCTTGTGCTTGTACTGGGCGGCGCAATACTTGTGTTTACGCCGCGCGGACGCGCTTATGAAACCATAAATGTACCGGCAACTACGACTGTTGTAAAAGAAACGGCCAAAGGGGCCGCTGTTACGCTCACCGATAACGCCATACCGCCGGGTTATGTACCGCCGGTTCCTGTACCGGTACAACCGGCGGAAACAGGAATGTATCCGCCCATCCCTACAAACGGCGCTTTGCCGATTACCGGTTTGCCGGGCGCAGTCCAGCCGGGAACAGTCCCCGATACCGGAGTGCCGGCCGCTCGTGACGGGCGCAGCGTTATTAGCGTACCTGTCCCTGAAAATGCAGGAGTGCCGGCAGCTTATAGTGATAAGGCCGACAGCCCCAGAGGCCCTCCGCAGGTAAAACCGGCGGCAGCCCGAACGGCGCAGCCGGTAGCGGAAACAGCAAAACCGGCGGCGGCGGTTGCGCGGGGGCAGCCGGCAAAATCGGCAGCCAAGGGTGCCTACTGGGTGCAGACCGGTTCGTATGCGCAAAAAAGTTATGCTGACAACGCCAAAGACTACCTTTCCACCAAAGGCATTAGTTCTATTGTGCTTAACTCCAGCATAGGCGGTAAAATTTATTACCGCGTCCGGGTTGGCCCTTATATTTCGCAGAATGAAGCGGATTATTGGCTTTCCCTTATCAAATCAATAGACGGAATGGAAAACAGCCAAATATGGAAAAACGGGTCATAACAACGAAATGTGTGTGTTATTTTGATACGGTGCTGTGCGTAAATTTTTTGCATGTGTCATAATAACACAAATAGAACATTTAAGAAAAATTGATTTTTCCTAAAAAACACGATAAATACTGAATATATCAATATTTATCGGGAATATGTAAACTTGGCACAGTTAGTGCTAGATATGTATTAGGAGGCCGATATGAATAAGGCAAAGAATAACGACAAACAAAAAGTAAGCATTACGGATGAGAATGTTCTTTCGATGTATCTGCGCGATATTAGCAAGATTCCGCTCCTAACGCGAGAAGAGGAGGACAGTGTTGCCCGGCAGGCTGCCGCCGGAGATAGAAAAGCTTTTAACCGGCTGGTAAACGCAAATCTCCGTTTTGTTGTTAATGTGGCAAAACGGTATCAAGGGCAAGGGCTTCCTCTATCTGATCTTATAAGTGAAGGAAATGTTGGTCTTCTCTGCGCCGTAGAAAAATACGATGTAGATAAGGGGTATCATTTTATTTCTTACGCGGTTTGGTGGATACGCCAAGCGATATTGAAAGCAATTTGCGAAAAATCAAGGATGATACGCTTGCCGATGAACAGAGCGGGCGAGTTGGTTAGAATTGAAAAAATTCGCAAAGAAATCCAATATTACGATAATACTGAAACCGAGATAAAAGAAATCGCCAATGCCCTGAATATGGACCAATCTATGGTAGCCGACTTAATCACCGTAAGCCGTGAAATGGTTTCCCTTGACACGCCCCTGCATGATATGAATGGCGGAAGCCTGGGCGAATATATTGAGGATGAAACTTGTGTGGCCCCGGATGATTATGCCGTGCGAACAACTATGATAGAAGATATTGAGTCGGTGCTTTCTACCCTGTCTCAAAAGGAAGCGGATATTATCCGCTACCGTTATGGTATTGGAAACAGCGTAAAAATGACGCTTACTGAAATTGGTTACCGTTTTAACCTTACCAAAGAACGGATTCGCCAAATTGAAAAGAAAGCGCTCAAGCGGCTTAAACACCCGCGCCGTTTACAGGTGCTACAGAGCTATGTTGCATAATGTCTGATATTAGCGGTTTGCTTTTTGATTTAGACGGCCTTTTGGTTGATACCGAAAGGCCGTTTATTCATTGCTTTGAAATAGTCAGCAAACGACGCGGCTATGATATCCCTGAAGAATTACTCATCCGTATGATAGGTTTGGGCGTACGCGAAGAAGAAGTTTTGTTCCAGGAACGGTTTGGCAAAAATTTCCCCTATATGGAATTGCGCGAAGAAACGTACCTCGAAACCAAAATCTATCATGACAATAACGGTATGCGTGTTATGCCCGGTGCCGCCAAACTGCTGAATTATGTGAAAAGCAAAGGTTATGCTGTCGGCCTTGCCACCGGTACAATGTATGAGCGTACACTCTGGAAACTCGACGTTTCCGGGCTCGCCGGTAAATTTGACGCGATAACAACCGGCAGTGATGTTACTCGGGGAAAACCGGCACCGGATATATTTCTTGCCGCTGCGCAAAAAATTAACCTGCCGCCGGAGAATTGCGTGGGTTTTGAAGATTCCGAAGTAGGGTTACGGGCGCTTGATGCCGCCGGTATGCGGAGCATATTTGTAAAGGATATAATAAATCCGGCGCCTGAAGTGCTCGCAAAAGTATGGAAACGTTTTACAAGCCTTGATGAAGCGATAGCGTTATTTTAAGGAAACGCTGTTTTCAGGCTCTGTCTATTGGGGCATAAGGCTGGACGCTGTTTTTGCTTTGGCTTCGGTGTCGTAAATTTGGAGTTCATCTTCTTTAAGCCAGCCGCGATAACTGCCCCGCGCCAGCACCCAGTTTTCAGTTTTTTCCGATGTAACGAGAGGCCGGCGTTCCAGAACTTCAACAATAGCGCCTTTGCGTAAAAATCCGAGCGATTTACCATCCCCGCCCTGTTTGTCTAAAACATGGGTGTAATTTGTATTGACTACGCCGTATCCGATAACAGCGCGCGAAAGAGGCGCGGTTTCCGGCGGAATGATTTCCCCGTCCGCCACCCCCTTTTTGCAGGAAAGCGCAAAAAACAGCGTTAGTACTACAAATAAATGCTTTATCACAAAAACCAAACCGGAATTTTACAAACTGCGCTATTGTAGGCTTTTTTTTTGTGATTGGCAAGCCGCCGCGTTGCCTCACTGAAATGTTATCGAAAAGAGTCTCTGCCCCCAAAAGAGATGCTCGAGTTGAAATGGAAAAGCCTAACCAAACTCCTTAGGGCAACGCTAATTAAATTTTGACTCTAATCAGTGCTTCCTTAGATCCCCTGAAAAGCCGTATCCCACTACACTGCCGAAAAGGAAGCGGCTAAAGTTCCAGTAATTCGTAAAGTTCTTTTGACGGAATTGGTTTGAGGGATTTAACATAGAGGATGGGGGGAGCTTCGTCCGGGAAGAATTCGTTGTAGACGCGCCAGGGAAGCGCTTCTTTTTGGGAGGGATTTATATAGTGCTGAATTTTATATTCGGGAATGATGA
>JAIRPM010000090.1 GCA_031257075.1 Spirochaetaceae bacterium | reverse complement strand
CCGTGCTCGCAGTTTTGCCTACCATTTGGATTTATTATCAGCAGGTAAGGTTATTACTAAAAAGTGCTATTTTAGACGGCGCTTTATTTCTTCCAGAGAACAGCCTTGTTCAAGAAGGGAGAGTACATAGTTTTGTCCCTGTGCCAAGCCTTGCGAGATACCTTCTCTGCGGGCGCTTATCAGGTCGTTTTGCCGGTCAACCTCGTACTTGTATTCACTCAAAAGACGCGCACGCTCTACTTCATCACGGCTTATCGTTATCAATACATCATTTGCCATTTTGATTCCTTCTTCCTTCCCTATTATCCCGTTTTGCCTTGTCCGTCAAATACCGGAAATATACCGCCCACTTTTCTACTGCCGTCATAAGCGCGGCGGGTTTGGACAGCGGCTTCTCACTCCAGGGTGAAAGCCTCTACTGTTTTTAAATGCTTTTGCCCTGTCTATAGGCGCGGATGGCTATTCAATCTATAATAGAAATCATTGATTGGCCAAAAGCCGTCTTGTTTGGCTGTCAAAACCGTGCGTTACGCTGAACAAGGGAAATAAAGGAACAGTATGGCAAAAATTTGGACTATGGGCGAGTTGATAGTGGAGATAATGCGTTCCGCGCCGGACCGTCCTTTGGATAAAACGGATGTGTTTTTGGGGCCGTATCCCTCTGGAGCGCCCGCTATCTTTATATCGGCGGCGGCGCAGTTGGGCGCGTCCGCGAAGATTTGGGGCGGTGTGGGCCGCGACAAATTTGGCGCGGTGCTGCTTGATAGGCTAAAAGCGGACGGCGTTGACATAGCGGACGTAAAGGTGAGCGCAGGCGGCGCGACCGGTGCGGCGTTTGTGGCGTACAGCCATGACGGCGGGCGTGAATTTATCTTTCATATAGACGGTACGGCATCGGGCAATGTTGAATTCGCGCCCGCAAGCGCTGCCGCTCCGGATTTTTTTCATATAATGGGCTGTTCGCTCACTGTGAACGAAACGATGAAGGGGGCGCTAGAACGCGCCTGCGCTCATTTTGCCTCATTGGGGGCGAAAATATCCTTTGACCCGAATATACGCCCTTCGCTTTTGGGTGAACGGGGCGTTATGGAAACGGCGGGCGCTGTGATGAACCACTGTTCGGTGTTCCTGCCCGGCGTTGACGAACTTATGCTTTTTGCGGGAATTGCCGGCGGCACAGACATGCAGGCAAAAAGCCTGTTTGAGCGCTTTCCCAAACTCGATATTATTCATGTTAAAAACGGAAAACGCGGGTCGGTTATCATTACGCGGCAGGAAAAAATCGAGGTGCTGGCCTATCCCATCGAAAAAAAATATCCTATTGTAGACCCCACGGGCGCAGGCGATTGTTTTGACGCGGCTTTTGTTACCGCCCTTGCGGACGGCAAAACTTTGCGCGAAGCGGGCGCTCTTGCGGCAAAAGCCGGCGCTATAAACGCAACCGCAATGGGCCCTATGGGCGGCGATATCAAGAATTTGATTGTTGAACGGATTGCGGAGTAACACAAAGACCAAGGGCAACGCTGTAAGCATCGAGTTAATCAGCGTTGTCCAAGCAACCGCTTGAAAATCCCGTCCCGAATTCATAGAATACAGAGGCAGTTTGTTTTTGACGCAATTTCCGCGATGTAGCTATTTCAGAGTTTGCCTTTTAATGCGGGAATTTGTTTATAAACCTGCTTTAACAAAGATTGCCGGTTTAAGCGTTAGAGAAGCACTGATGAAATCCAATCGAGGATTTAATCAGCGTTGCCCTAAATATGCCGGCGCGGGATATGGAGGAAAATGATGGCTATAAACCCGTTTGATATACTTAAAAACGCTGAAATGATACAAAGTCAAATAAGCGTGTTTCAAGAGAAATTGGGCTCTATCTCTGTTACCGGAACAGCGGGAGGCGGTATGGCGGAAGTTGACTTGTCCGGGAAAATGGAAATGCTCGACCTGCGTATAGCGCCGGAGATATGCGGAGACCTTGATATGATTCAGGATTTGGTTGTGGCGGCGCATGCGGATGCGATAAACAAGGTAAAAGCGGCCATTGCCGAAGAACTCGGTTCGGCGGCAGGGCTGGGCGGGCTTAGCGGTTTGGGAAACATCGGTTCTTTGCTGGGGGGCGGAATATCGTAAAGGATTAGAGCGATGGAGCAGTACACCGGTTCGCGTATTTTGGTAGAAGCGCTGATAGTTCAAGGGGTGGATACTATTTTCGGCTATCCAGGAGGCGCGGTTCTCAATATTTATGACGAACTCTATAAACATCAGGATAGAATCCGGCATATTTTGGTAAGCCATGAACAGTATGCCGCGCATGCGGCGGACGGTTATGCCCGCGCTACCGGCAAGACCGGAGTCTGCCTTGCGACATCCGGGCCGGGCGCAACGAACCTTGTTACCGGAATCGCCACCGCATATATGGATTCGGTACCTGTTGTCGCTATTACGGGTAATGTGTCAACCGACCTGTTAGGCAAAGACAGTTTTCAGGAGGTTGATATAGCCGGCATTACTATGCCTGTGGTAAAACACAATTGGATTGTCAAAGACGTTGCCGACCTTGCTGAAATTGTACGGGAGGCTTTTCTTGTAGCCCAATCGGGTCGCCCCGGCCCCGTATTGATTGACATTCCCAAAGACATTACCGCGAACAAAACAGATATTTCTTCGCTTTTTGCCGATTCAAAGGTGATGAAGGAACGCGCCGTCCGGCTTGCCGGGCGGGAATCGCGCGTTTTGTATACAAACGATGATATACAGCATGCGGTAAATCTGATAACGTCAGCAAAGCGCCCTGTCATTTACGCGGGCGGCGGGGTTATTCTTTCCAACGCAAGCGATGAATTGCGCGAATTTGCCGAGCGCATTGACGCGCCGGTTGCTCTAAGCCTTATGGCGCTGGGAGCCATGCCTTCGGGTCACCGGCTCTTTACCGGTATGATAGGGATGCATGGAACTGTTGCCTCCAACAAAGCGGTGCAGAATTCAGACCTTTTGATTACGGTAGGGGCGCGTTTCAGCGACCGTGTTACCAGCCGTGTACACGATTTTGCCAAAAACGCGAAAATACTCCAATTTGACATTGACAGGGCAGAAATAAACAAAAACATTTCTACGGCAGCGCATGTAGCGGGCGATTTAAAACCGATACTTCGCAAAGTGCTGGAATCTTTGCCGGCATCCTTCCGCAATGAATGGGGCGGGGCAGTGCAACTGTGGAAAGAGCATACGCCCAAAGCGCATCACCTTAAAACAACGCTCCACCCCCGTTTTGTAATAGGTACCGTAGCAAACAGATTGGAAACCGGCGGCACGGCTGAGGCGCAGCCTCCCATCATTGTTACCGATGTGGGGCAGCACCAGATGTGGACGGCGCAGTTTTACCCGCTTAACCGGCCGCGTTCATTTCTTACATCGGGCGGCTTGGGAACTATGGGCTTTGGATTGGGGGCGGCGCTTGGCGCAAAGATTGCCTGCCCTGACCGGCCTGTTGTACTCTTTACCGGCGACGGTTCTTTCCGCATGAATTGCGGCGAACTTGCTACTTTTTCAGCCTATGGGCTTGGTATACTTATCGTCATACTGAATAATCATGTGCTGGGTATGGTACGCCAATGGCAAACATTGTTCTACGAGAAGCGTTTTTCCAATACGGTGCTTAACCGGCCGCCGGATTTTGTAATGTTAGCCGAGGCGTACGGTGCGGCGGGATATCGCGCCGCAGATAAGGATTCGTTTACAGCCGCGCTCACAGCCGCGCTTCTCGATATTGCCGGCGGGAAAACAGCCCTTATTGATGCTCAAATCGACAGTAACGAAGTTGTCCTCCCCATGGTTCCGGGCGGCAAACCGATAGATGAACAGATAATGTAAAAAGGATTCAATCTACCGGGTCTTTTTTATCCACCAACTGCGCTTGAAGGCCGGCAAAGCGTTCAAGCAGAACATTGTATACAGGCCGGCTTGCTAACAACTCGGAACAGAGGAAGGCGGAAAAGGCCGCCAGTACAAGGTCTGCCAAATGGTACATGTTGCCGGACATTTCCAGCACGAGTACGATTCCGGTGAGAGGGGCTTTTACAACGGCGGTAAAAAACGCGCACATTCCGAGTATCAGGAAATTGAGTTCGGCGCTGGACGCGATAAAACCGGCATAAGCCGCAAAGCGGGCGGCGATAACGCCGCACAGCGCGCCGCAGGCAAGGAGGGGCAAAAATATGCCGCCTGTACATCCTGAACCGAAACATATTCCGGTAAATAGTATTTTCAGTGCCAGTATGAGCGCAAGCATATACAAGGGGCTGTTTTTATGGAGTAAACTTTCTATCATTTCATGGCCGCCGCCGGTTATATCAAAAAAATATATACACAAAGGAATGCTAAGAAGGAGAGGCAGTACCGGCCGCGCAACGGGCGGTATTCGGAGCAGGGCATATACGTCACTCGATATATATAAAATTCGTTTATATATATCAGCGGCAAATGCGCATAGTATACCGAGCAGGACAACCCATGGGAAATGGTTGTGTGACAGCGGCTGAATCGCCGTGAAATTGAATACGGGCTTGAGGCCGAAAACAATAGCCACGCTAAAGTCTGCTGTTACCGAGGCGCCGAGAGCACAGGCTATATACAAAGGCTTCAGTGAAAAACTAAGTTCTTCCAGCGTAAAAAGGACGCCGGCAAGCGGCGCGTTAAATGCGGCCGACAATCCTGCGGCAGACGCGCACATAAGCAAACGTTTGCGCTGTTCATAAGGCCGCCGAAACAAGGTAAGTACCGCCATTCCCACATAAGCGCCAATTTGTACGCTGGGGCCTTCGCGGCCCAGCGACAGCCCCGCGCCGAGTGCTAGCAGGGTGCCTATGTATTTAAGCGGCAGTTCGGAGCGCCAGTCAAATGAAACATAGCGGAGGAGCACGCCTTTTACCTGCGGGATTCCCGACCCCTTGATATTGGGGCGTATTTTTGATGCCAGCCCCAGCAGCAAGCCGAGTATAATCAGAACCGCGGCAGTCGCCACTATACCCCAGAAGCCGCGTCCCGGCAGCGCTTCATACCAGTTTATACGGAAGTTGAGCAAATGCCTTAACAGCACGCGGAATGCCGCAATCAAAACACCGACTACAAAGCCTATTATCATACTTTCCAAAATGATTGAGAGACGGGAATTGTAAAGTTTGCGGAGCGCGATTTTAAGCGGAACAGGCGCTGGAAGTTGTCCGGTCATTGTTTTATTGTAATGCGGCCGCGCCGCCCTGCAACCCCCCGCCCTCTAGGGAAATAACAATTAAACACCATTATTGCGTCTCTTTGTCAATTCGTTGGCCTATTTTATTTTTTTACAAATATGATACATATTTCAGGTGATACCGCCGCTCATTTTGAATATATCGTTGAACAGGAACTGCGCCGCGCCTCGAAAACGATAAACCGCCTTCTCCGCGAATAGGCGCTTGCGGAAACGGCACCCGCCAACGGGAATGCCGATGAGTCAGACACCATAGCAAGCGCGTCTGTTGCGCAGACAGTCTAAACGCCTAGACATCTTTGAAAAAAGTTATGGCGGGGGTATATTAGCGTAAATGATACATAAACAACCGGTATACGCCAATTATGCTGCGACTACTCCTGCCCTGACGGAAGCGGTATGCAAAGAATTGCGCGCCTATCTGATGGAAACGCACTTTAACATGGGGCGGAATTTCGAGGGGCTGGAATCAGGCGCGATAGCGTTACGGGCACGGCGGGCTGTTGCCGGCCTTTTTGGGGTTTCCGCCTGTCTGCGCGTTATCTTCACAAGCGGCGCGACAGCGGCGCTCAATATGGCGATTCATGGCTTGGTTAGGCCCGGCGTTCATGTGCTGGCCACGAGCATTGAACATAACGCCGTGGCGCGCCCTTTGGAAGCGCTGCGCAAAGCGGGCGTTATAGACCTTGGATGGCTTCCCTGCGCCCCGGACGGTTCGCTGGAGCCTGAAACCGTGCGCAAGGCCATTAGAAAAAACACCGGCCTCCTTGTTATGACTCATGCGTCAAACGTACTTGGCACAATACTGCCCGCAACAGACTGTTTTAAAATAGCCCGCGAGTATGGTGTTTTTACCATTTTGGATATGGCACAGACCGGCGGCAGTCTTCCCTATACTATTGATGATTGCTGCGATATTGCCGTATTTGCGGGTCATAAAGGGCTTGGCGGGCTTGCCGGCACGGGCGGTTTCGTGCTTGGGGAACGCGCTGTTGCTGAAATGAGGCCATGGATGGCGGGCGGCACCGGCAGCGCGTCACATTCGCTTGATATGCCGGATTTTTTGCCGGACAAATTCGAACCGGGAACGCAAAACACGTTTGGTATCCTAAGCCTTGCCGCTTCAATCGAAGAAATTATACGCGAAGGCTGTGAAACGATACGGGAACACGAGCGGGCGCTAACGGCGCGTTTTCTGGCCGGTTTGCGGGGTATAAAAAAAGCGAAACCCTATGGGCCGCTTGACGCGGAACGCAGCGTAGCGGTCGTGCCGGTTGTTATTTGCGGGCACGATGCCGGGGATGTCGCGCGGCGCCTTTTTGAAAAACATGGTATTATTACCCGAAGCGGGCTGCATTGTTCGCCATTAGCGCATAAAACTGCCGGCACCTTCCCGGAGGGGGCTGTCCGTTTTAGTTTTGGGCGGGGCAGCACAGAAGCGGAAATCGACACCATCCTTGAAGCATTGGATATGCTGTAAACACCTTGTACCTTTTTTTATGTGCTCATGCGGCTGTACAGCCGGTATTGCGCCCCTTGACTATTTTTTGCGCTACCCCTATACTTGAATATATGCTCAATTGAGCAGGAGAAAGATTATGGCGTTTAATGAAAATAGCCGGCAGGATGGAAAAACGGTGTCAAATCGGGCAGCGGTTTTGCCGGCGGCGGAATTCTGTGAAAGCGTGGTCATTCATGACGATGTGGTGCGGGAGGTGGCGGTAAAAATGCCGGATGAGGAATTGCTGTTCGATTTGAGCGATTTGTTCAAAATGTTTGCCGATTCCACGCGGATAAAAATCATCGCGGCGCTGTTAAACGCGCCTGAGTCTACGGGCGGGCTGGGAGTACTCTGCGTATGCGACATTGCGGCGCTGCTTGGAATGACGGTGAGCGCTATTTCACATCAGTTGCGGCTTTTACGGCAGTCAAAATTGGTCAAATACCGGCGGGAAGGGAAAATTGTCTACTATTCGCTCGATGATGACCATGTACGCGACATTCTCAAACTGGGTTTGGCGCATTTAGAAGAGTAGGGAAGGAGATTAGTATGAAGAAAGATACAAACCAAAAGACGGCGCATTGTTCATGCGCAAAATGTAACGCGGCTGATTTCCACAAAGAAACGGAGAACGTATCGGGAAATAGTGTTTCGCGGTTGTTTATTGTACGGATGGCGGCAGGCTGCGTGTTGTATGTGTGCGGTTTGATGTTTGAACAAGGCCATCCGGCGGCATTGGCTGCGATTGTCGCTAACATTGCCGGCGCGGCTTTCAATCCGGGGGCGCTTGCCCTGCCATGTTTTCTTGCCGCATGGATATGTTTTGGCGGTGATGTGCTGGCGCGTTCGTGCCGGAACATTTTACGCGGGGAAATATTTGATGAAAATTTCCTTATGAGCATTGCTACTATAGGCGCTTTCGCCATCGGTGAATACCCGGAGGCTGCCGCCGTTATGCTTTTTTATCAAGTTGGCGAGTATTTCCAGGATAGGGCGGTTCAGAAATCGCGCCGTTCAATCCGCGCTTTGCTTGATATACGCCCTGTTTCGGCCAATCTTGTTGTTGGAGAGGGAAAATCCGCGGAAATCCGCGCCGTGCCTCCCGCTGATGTGCGGGTAGGCGATGTCATTGTTGTCCGCTGCGGGGAACGAGTGCCGTTGGACGGTATCGTCTTGGAAGGGAATTCGCTGCTGGACTTTTCGGTGCTTACCGGTGAAAGCATGCCCGTGGAAATTTTCCCGGGAAAGCCGGTTATGTCGGGTGCCATAAACCAGACGGCGCTTATTACCGTCCGGGTCGAAAAGCCGGAAGGTGAAAGCGCAATTGCGCGAATTTTGCGTCTTGTTGAAAATGCCTACGAAAAAAAAGCCTATGTGGAAAACTTTATTACCAAGTTTGCCCGCTATTATACGCCGGCGGTTGTTTTTGCGGCGCTTATCCTTGCGCTGGCGCCGCCTCTTGTTTTGACTCTTACGCCGCTGGGACGCGCTGTTTCTGGAGGCTTCAACCTTCCGTTTATGACGCTTTTGGGTGAATGGGGCTACCGCGCGCTTATTTTTCTTGTTGTTTCCTGTCCCTGCGCTCTTGTTATTTCGGTGCCGCTTAGTTTTTTTGCGGGCCTCGGCTGCGCGTCCCGTAACGGTATTCTCATAAAAGGCAGTAATTACGTTGAAGCGCTTGCAAAAACCGGCGTAGTTGTCTTTGATAAAACCGGTACGCTTACCCGCGGTGTTTTCAAAGTTACCGGCATCATTCCCGCGCCCGGGGTTTCCGCGGATGATTTGCTTTTTTACACAGCCAATGCCGAAGCCTTCAGCACGCACCCAGCCGCTGTTTCCATTTGTAAAAGGGCGGAAGCGCTTGTGGATAAAAACCTTGCCGCTTCTGTGCGTGAGACAGCCGGCCAAGGGGTGAGCGCTCTTGTTAACGGGAAACAGGTTGCCGCGGGCAATGAAAAATGGGTTGCCGGAACAATAGCGGGCGGAAAAAAGAATTTCCCCGCAGTCTCTACTACGGCTACCGTTGTGCATGCTTCTATAGACGGGCATTATGCGGGTTGTTTTGAAATAGCGGACGAACTTAAACAGGATGCGCGGGAAGTTTGTCCGGCGCTCAAAACGCTGGGGGTGCGCAAAATAGCGATGTTTACCGGAGATAATGCGGCTGCGGGTATGTCTGTGGCGCGGGAATTGGGGATTGATGACGCGCGCTGCGAATTGTTGCCCGAAGACAAACTAACCGAATTGGAAAAACTGGACGCGCAAAAAACGCCGGGCGCTTCGCTCGTATTTGTGGGGGATGGCATCAATGACGCGCCGGTACTGGCGCGCGCCGGCGTAGGGATTGCAATGGGCGATATGGGTAGTGACGCGGCTATAGAAGCGGCGGATGTGGTGCTTATGTCTGGAGAGCCTTCCCGCATAGCTCGCGCTATCCGTATTTGCCGCAAAACACACGGTATTGTCATGCAGAATATTGTGTTTGCGCTGGCGGTTAAAGGCGTTATCCTTGTGGCGGGGGCTTTGGGGCTGACTTCTATTTGGATGGCCGTTTTTGGCGATGTAGGCGTGGCGCTCCTTGCCGTTCTCAACGCAATGCGGGCAGGCCGGTATTGAGGAACTAGTGTGTAGTATGTAGTGTGTAGTGGGTGGTGAGTAGTGAGTAGTGGATAGAAGTTTGAGCCGATATATCAGTTCTAACGGTGATATCTTCGTTAGAATTTGATATATCGGCCTGAACGGTTGCTACCCACTACCCACTACCCACTGTTTACACAAAATCGCTTGACATTTTTTTCAAAGTGCGGTATAGTAGAGGGAAAGGCTGGCAATACTTCCCAGTTTGGGGGGCAGCCTTAGAATTACTTACATAGAGGAGACAAAGAAGATGAAGAAGCAGAAGAACATTTTGGGGAAAGGGGCATGCTTGTCTTTTTCCGGG
>JAIRPM010000061.1 GCA_031257075.1 Spirochaetaceae bacterium | reverse complement strand
CGCAGGCGCTTGATGATGGGCGGAAGTACATCAAGCACATAGTCTATGTCCGTTTCGGTAATGCCCCAGCCGAGGCTAAAGCGTATCGAGCCGTGTGCCAGTTCAGGCCAAACGCCTATAGCCATTAGCACATGGGACGGGTCGAGGCTGCCGGACGCGCATGCCGAACCGGTGCTTGCTTCGATGCCCTGCATATCGAGCGACAGGAGTATCGCCTCGCCTTCCGCGCCGGGAAACGACACATTCAGCGTGTTTGGCAGCACATCCACAGGGTGTCCGTTTACCTTGATGGTCGGCACCCGCTCCATAAGCCCGTTTTTCAGGCGGTCGCGGAGGGCGGCCATCGTTTTGCCGTAATCGGTTAGTTTTTCCTTTGCCGCCTTTGCCGCCGCGCTGTAGCCGAGTATGCCTATGTTGTTGTAGGTTCCGGCGCGAAAGCCATCTTCTTGATGGCCGCCGTGTATCAGCGGAAGGAGCGGAGCGCCTTGCCGGCGATAGAGCGCCCCCACGCCTTTGGGGCCGTAAATCTTGTGCCCCGAAAATGTCGCGTAATCAATTTTGAGCGCGTTGACATCTACCGGAATTTTACCCGCCGCCTGTACCGCGTCTGTGTGAAACCATGCCCCCGCTTCTTTCGCGAGACGGGCGATTTCCGCAATATTCTGTATCGTGCCGATTTCGTTGTTGGCAAACATCACGGACACAAGCAAAGTACGCTCGCTTAATACCTTGCGGTATTCGTCCATCTTGATTTTGCCGTTTTCGTCTACAGGCAGAAAATGCACCAGGACACCTATCGACTTGAGGTATTTGGCGGCATTGAGTACGCACGGATGTTCGATTTCCGTAGTGATAACTTCGTTCCGCCCTGCCTGTAATTTGTATTCTTTGGCAAGAGCGGGTTCCGTTACAAAACGGCGTACCGTTTCAAAAACCGTATTATTCGACTCGGAACCGCCGGATGTAAAAATAATATCGCCGGCCTTCGCGCCCGCAAGCGCCGCCACATTGCGCCGCGCTTCCTCGACCCGTACCCGCGCTTGCCGGCCCGCCTCGTGCATACTGGAAGCGTTGCCGTATAGCGCCAAGTCCTCGATGATTGCCTTTTGTACCTCGCCTGATACAGGCGCTGTCGCGTTGTAATCAAGATATACTTTCCTTTTTGGCATTGTTTTAAAACCTCTAAAATACAGTATACCACTAGGAAAAAAGAAATGGCAAGTTATAAAAACATCGCTCTGTGAAAACGCTGATTAAATCCAATTGTGTCTTAGGTTTGAAAGTTCGCTATCGGTGTTGGGCTGAGAATACATGCGTAGGCTTTACATTTTTGGCAGGAGGGTTTATACTAAATACAATTTTTGCAAAGGCTTTCATTTCCAAAGCCTTTTGCTATTGAAATTCAAGGAGAGGGATATGGGATACAAAGTAGAAGTTGGTATTTCCAACAAACACCTGCATCTAAGTGATGCAGACCTTGCTAAATTGTTCGGTGCCGGGCACAAACTGACGCTAAAAAAAGAACTAAAACAGCCCGGGCAGTTCGCCGCGGAGGAACTGGTTGACGTTGTTGGCCCCAAGGGAACGCTGAAAGGCATCCGTGTGCTGGGGCCTACCCGCAAGGAATCACAGGTTGAATTGGCACAAACTGACGCGCGCGCCATCGGCCTTGCATTGCCGGTACGAGAGTCTGGTGTCTTGGATGGCAGCCCCGGGGTTAAACTTATTGGGCCGGCCGGCGAAGTTACACTTTCAAAAGGCGCTATTATTGCCCTGCGGCACATTCACCTATCGCCTTCACAGGCTGCGGAAGCGGGCGTGAAAGACAAGGATTGGGTTACGGTAAAAACATTCGGTTCCCGTCCGCTCATCTTTGAAGATGTGCTTATTCGTTCCGGTGACGCGCACACAAGCGAATTCCATGTTGATACCGATGAAGGTAATGCCGCTGGTATCGCTAATGGCGACAAAGTAGAAATTACCGGCAAAAAATAACCGTAAAGAATTTTGGCGGCAAGCAGGGAATTGTACAACAACATTTTTACGCGCTACTATTGAGGCATGAGCGCAAGTTACAGCAAAGTCTACAAAAATGCCGGCGTTGACATTACCGCTGGTTACCGTTCTGTAGAACTGATAAAGCCTTATGTTGAACGCACCCGCATACCAGGATTTACAGGCGGCTTAGGCGGCTTTGGAGGGCTTTTTGAACTTGACCTCAAAGGCATCAAAAACCCGGTGCTGGTAAGCGGAGCGGACGGCGTAGGAACAAAACTGCGCATCGCTTTTCTTCTTGGCAAGCATGACACTATAGGTATAGATTGTGTCGCTATGTGCGTAAATGATATTCTCTGTTCGCTGGCACGTCCGCTTTTCTTTCTAGACTATATTGCCTGTGGAAAAACGGTTCCTGAGAAAATTGCCGCCATCGTTTCCGGTATTGCTGAAGGCTGTGTTCAAGCAGGCTGTGCGCTTACCGGCGGTGAAACAGCCGAAATGCCTGGTTTTTATGCCGATGACGAATATGACCTTGCCGGTTTTTCTACAGGAATAGTAAGCAAAGAACACATACCGCAACCCGAACGAATAGCCGCTGGCTGCGCTGTTATTGCGCTTGCCTCTTCAGGACTTCATTCAAACGGATTTTCTCTAGTACGGAAGGTTTTTTTGCTGGACACTGCGGCGCAAACTGAACTTTCCAGCTGGACAAAAGAATTAGGACACCCGCTTGGTGAAGAACTGCTAACGCCTACACGAATATATGTTAAAAGCATTCTGGCGCTTGCAAAAGAAGTCGCTATACTCGGTATTTCGCACATTACTGGCGGTGGGTTTTATGAAAACATACCGCGTTGTTTGCCTATGGGTAAACAAATCCGTATCTACAAGTCAGAAATCCGCACACATCCCATATTCCGCTTGATTCAACAAAAAGGAAATATAACAGAACGTGATATGTTCAACACATTTAATATGGGAGTTGGGATGATTCTTGTTGTGCGCGCACAAGATACGCAAAAAGCATTGGATATTTTGCAAAAACAAAATGAAATAGCCTACTATGCCGGTTCTGTAGCCGATGGTGAACAAGGCGTAATAATTGAAGGCCTCTAAAAACGGTGTTTTTGCCGCCGCCTCCCTCCTAAGCCTTTTTCTCGTACTCCGGTTTTCGCCGTATCCCGCGCTCAAAGCCTTTCGCGCAATGCCCTATTCGGCGCGTTATTACGACCGCTCAGGCGAACTCGTGCAGATAACGGCGCTGGAAGGGGGGATGCG
>JAIRPM010000016.1 GCA_031257075.1 Spirochaetaceae bacterium | reverse complement strand
AATCTCGCGAATTACGACCCGAATGGGCCGTCACCGAACTACGTTGTAGAGAACGTAGAGTTGCCTGAGACCGGGGACATCACTCTGGAAGCGACAGCGGTAGCGGCGGAAGGGTGCGTGGTTGAGTTGACGGCGACAAAGAGCGGCCTGCCTAACGGGGATGGGCAGCATACGGCGCATTTGACGAGCGTGGAAGCGCCATCGGGCAAGGATTTGACGAAGTCAACGATGATAATGGCCGAGGTGTACAAAGCCGGCGATGTCTCGCAGAAGCGGGTCTACACGTTCGACTTGAAAGGAAAAACGCTGGAACTGGAAAGTTTGACGGTGTCGGGCGTCAAGTACGACGAGGCAGGGATGCCCACCTCGGACGCGCTCGTGTTTGAGCCGTCGTGGGAAGCGGGGAAATATGACAATTACGCTATCGCCGCTGTCGGGCGCGGAAGCACTGTAACCTTTACGGCAAAGAAGAAGAGCGCGTATGATCTGCTGGTGTACCGGCAGTCGGCGCTGGTTACCGGGACTCCAGATCCCGGCGACCCGGATACGCTGACCTACACGATAACCGGGGCAAACAGTCAGGAGAGCCAGGTTGTGGTGGACTTCAAAGTGGTATCGCCGCTTATGGAGTATGTAACATACCCCGTAACGCTGTTCGTGCCGCAGGGGCAGGGGGATGACAATCCCTATCTGTTGAATCTGACCGCCTCGTATACCCAGGGCGGCGGGTCGATTTTCGGCTTTAGCAGGGGCGATATTGAGTTCACTGTGCTTCCTAGTTCAGATGACCAGAGAAAGTTATACTTTACGGCGCAGGCCGAATCGAAGCACAGCGGTGTTACGGTAGAGGCCGCGTATTCGGACAGTGACGGCTCTATCACGATAAACAGCCTTGTAACGAATTCCGCCACGAAGTCGATAAGCGGTTATGTTGATATACCGAGCCGGATTCAGAAATCCCGCACATTGACAATAACGGTAACACAGGGGAACAGGCAGGCGAACAGGCAATATAGAATTTATGTGAATCCGTGTCCTACGACACCTGTAGTATGGAAAGGGAAAGCGGTGTATACCGGCAGCGGCAAGAAGATAACGAGTGTAACAGGGCGAGGGTATAACAGCGCCGGTGAAACCACACTTACGACAGACAGAAATGATATAACGCCGGTGCCGGTAGGCTCAGGCTACACGGTTGACTGGGTGATTCATGCGGGCGATGACTGGCTGCCGCAGTCGTTTTTGCTAACGCTGGTAGACGAGGTGGATACGAACAAACTCTACGAGAGCGCGGCGATTCTCCCCGCCACCGCCGATATAACCGCGGCCAAGCCGACAGCGGCATCAAACTGGGAGACTCCGGCCACGAACCTTCTCGTCCTTACCATAGAAGCGGACGATGTGGGTAACCGCATCTATGACGCGAGGGACCTTTACGAGAAACTGGGCGGCACGGCCTTGGACGGCACTCCGCTTCTGGTTGATACTACCGCGAACTACAGCCTCGCCGGCGATATCGACCTGACGACGTTCACCGATTCGAGCGGAAACCCGATAGCATGGACAGGCCCCGCCGGCTATAGCGGCCACCTCTTCGGTAACGGCTATACGATAAGCGGGCTGGTGCTGACGCCTACCAGCATTTCTGTCGGGCTGTTTTCGACTTTGGGCAACGGCGCGAAAATCGAAAACTTTACCCTGGAAGTAAGCACGCCGAACAACGCGACTGTGGAGTTTACAACAAGCAACCCCTGTTACATTGGCGGTTTGCTGGGCAGGGCTGACTCGGGTACGCTTAACATTACCATAGAAAACGTACATGTAAAGGGAGTTTTAAAAGTAAGCAAGGTGGCCGGCACTGGTGGCGGTATATATTTCGGCGGCCTTATAGGCGAAGCCAGGAATTTCAGGACAATAAACATAAGTCGATGTTCATCGGAAGTGGATGTTAAAATGGACTGGTCAGGCATTGTGGGCGGGTTTATAGGCCGGCAATATCAAAACCAATCGGGCGCGAGTCTCAATTTTATCGATTGTTATGCATCCGGAAAGGTTACTGTAGAATCAGACTTGTGGGTTAACACAGGCGCTTTTATGGGCGATATTTATGGTTCGGGAGCCGCGATTGCGATAACGTTCGACCGTTGTTATGCTTCTGGAGATGTCGAAGTTATAAACAGCGATGGTGCTGTTATATCTTCTACCCAGTATGCAGGCGGTTTTGTTGGGGGCATTGGCACTAATGCTGGTGGTATTACAGGATTGACAGTGGAACTAAAGAACAGTGTGGCTGCCGGCTCAAAGGTCGTAAGTCCGGCAATGTCCGGCGAAAATCAAGGACGCCTTGCCGGTTTTGTCAGCTCAAATGCCAATGTCAATGTAACCTTTAGCGACAACATAGCCAATGCCCTTATGCTGGTAGGGGACGGCACATTAACCCACAGCGACGATGAGGCTGACCGGGCAGGTACCACCAAATGGGGCAAAGGTGTCCCCAACACAGCAGCCTTAGGCGGCCTCAAAAACGCCACCACATGGACTGCCCTCGGTTGGAGCGGGGATACCTGGGACTTCACACCCCTTTCGCAAGGAAAGTGGCCTGCGCTACGGTAGCGGGGTAGTGAGTAGTGAGCAGAAGTTCGGGCAGTATATCGGTTTTAACGTTGATATCTTCGTTAGTACCGGTATACCAGCCTGAACGGATGCTACCCACGCGCCAACTTCGTTGGCGGCTCACTACCCACTGTTTCCAATTTGCGGATTTCTTCGACAAATTCATCTAAATTTTCAAAGCGGCGGCAGACCGAAGCGTAGCGGATGTAGGCTACTCTGTCCAACTTGCTTAGTTTTTCCAGTACGATTTCACCTATAGCCGCCGAACTTAGTTCGCGGGCAAGGCTGCCGGCGCGATAGGTTTCGTCTACTACTTCGTTGGCGATACGCTCAATGGCCAGCATCGGAATAGGCCGTTTGCGGATGGCGCGGTCTAGGCCGCGTTCGATTTTGTCGCGGTCAAAAGGCTCCCGTCTGCCGTCATGCTTTATCACCATAAAAGGCTTGTCTTCAACTTTTTCATAACTGGTAAACCGGTAACCGCAGCCGGAACATTCCCGCCGCCGCCTGACAGCCCCGCCTTCGGCCAAAGTGCGCGTCTCAATCACTTTGTCTTCAACATTTCCGCATAAAGGGCAACGCATATATAATTCCGTATTGGCTAAAGCGCCCTAGGGCGTAAGCGTTACCGTATAGGTAACGGTGCCTTTTGCGCAACTCAACAGCACAGCTATATCGATAGGGACAGTGGGTACTGCCGGCACATTGATGGAGTAAGGGAGTGGAACTTCAGTGCCATCAACACTTGCGGTGAGGGTTACACCGGACGTGCTTATTCCCGCGTTGAAAACAATTTGGTCGGGCGTTCCCGTTACTAAAGTTTGCTGATACGTGAAAACTTGCCTGTCAAAGGAAATGATGTTCGGGCCGCCGGGCATCGTCGACAAATAATGCAATTCCAGTGTGTCAAGGTAGATGGGCGTGGTCGTTGCGGTTATCGTAATCGTAGAAGCAACCGGGCCGCTGGTTATTTCCACGATGATAGTGGTCGGCAGGCCTATAATCGGCATCTCAATGTTCCGCACTTCGCCGTTCTGCTGCGGTTGTTCCATACCATCATACGAGAACCCGCCCCGTGTCCAGCGGATTTGCACCTTCGCCCCTTCGACCGCTTCCGCGGCGGCTACGAGGTTGCTATGCCCGTCTTCGGCCAGAAAAGTATAGGTGGCAAGGGGGTCTTTTTCGTCAAAACTGCATAAATCCGTAGATGAATCGCTGAAATGAACGGTAAGGCTTTTCAAACGCGCCGTGCCGGTATACTGCTGCGCTTCAGGGTCGCGTTCGGGTACCAGAATACTCTGAAAAATACAGGACGAGAAAAGCAAACTCCAAACACCCGCCAAAGCGCACAAAACCATTTTCATAGCAACGTGTCCGGCAGCCAACAAAACCGCCGCACAATCCAATATATCACAACCAGAGAAAAAAGAAAACGTTGCCCTACAGGGTGTGGTCTGCCATTTGAAATTGGCCGGCTACCTGTTCAAAGATGTCGGTTAGGGCAGGGTCGAATTGAGCGCCGCGCCCTTTTAGTATAATGCTGACGGCATCGTTGTGGGAAAAAGATTTTTTGTAGGAACGTTCAGAAACAAGGGCATCATAAACATCGGCAAAAGCCATAATGCGGCCCAGCAGGGGAATGTTTTCGCCGCGCAAACCATTGGGATAGCCTGTCCCGTCCCAGCGTTCATGGTGTGTTTCCGCAAAAATTTTCGCGTAATTCAGAAAGTCATTTTCAGCCGCAGCGATTTTTATCCGTTCAATAACCTGCCCGCCATAAATGGTATGTTTTTTCATCTCTTCAAATTCCGTTCTGTTAAGGGGGCCGCGTTTTCTAAGAATACGGTCGTCAATGGCTATTTTCCCGACATCATGGAGCAGTGATGATTGCAGCAATAATTCTACGTCCTTTATGGCCAGTTCCTCTTCATAACGCGGGTCGTTCTTGAGCGCGTTTAGCAGAATGTAAACTCCCTGCCGTGTCCGGTCATTATGGCCGCCGGTAATGTCGTCCCAGTATTCTACAAGGTCGGCCACCGTTTTGATTATCGCGTTTTGCAAAATGGTAACGGTATGCGTTTTTTCTTCTACCATGCGCCGCAGATTGTCGTTAAAATCATTCAATTGCGCCCATTGCAACTCCAGAATTTTTTTTTGCCGTTCAACAAGCAGATGTACGTCGATGCGTTTGAGGAGGAGGGGTGGGAAGAAAGGTTTGGTAATATAGTCAATAGCGCCAAGATTTAGCCCTTCGAGTTCGCCTTCCGAGCCGGATTTGCCGGTAAGAAAAATGACAGGAATGGCGCGGGTTGTTTCGTTTGACTTCAGGATTTTAATTGTTTGATAGCCGTCCATTTCGGGCATCATTACATCAAGAAGAATCAGCGCCGGCGTATTGTTTTCCAAAAACGCGAATAATTTTTTTGCCGAAGACAGTGTGGCTACGCTGTATTTTTCGGATAATACGGTTTTGCCTGCCCGGAGAATCGAAGAATCATCGTCAACCATTGCTATTAAAGGGCGTTCTTTGTTCATTGCAGTCAGAGGCGCTCTAACACTGTTTTGGCGGCAGCGGCGGCTTGAGAGTAATCGCCGGTGAGTATTTGGGCGGAGATACCGTCAAGATTCTTTTTCAAATCGGGAGACAGTGCCTTTTCCGTTAGTTTGTCAAAGGCCCTGTCTATAGCGTCAATGTCCTGTTTTTCCAGCGCTTCGCAAAGTTCGCGCAGAAGCGGCGCGGCCAATCCTGTATCGCCGGCTGCCCCTGCGTCCGTGTCAGCCGCCGCCTCTAGGCCGGTGTTGGGCGGCGCGGAGTTGAGCGCGTTCCGAATGCGCTCTTCCAGTTCGGAAAGGCGTTCGCAAAAACCGGGCAATTCATCCTGAATGAAGCCCCTGTCGGCGGCGGTGCCCGCTTCCTCCAGCCGCGCCGCGCTTTCCGCTTCGTTGCGCGCGCCGATAGTTGCTGCCGCGCTTTTTATTGAATGGGTAAGCAGCGTAAACTGGGTAATAGAAAGGCCGGGCGTGTCCAAACCCTGCCGTAAAAGGGCAAGCCGCGTCCGCGTGTCATCGCAGAATGATTTGAGCACTTGCCGGAAACCTTCCATTTTGCCGCCGCACATCAAAAGCCCATGCCCGGTATCAACTCCCTGAATAATGAGCGGTGTAATTTCAACGTTTTGGACGGGCTTAAATAATGGTTTTTCGCGTTTTTCGGCGTTTAACCATTTTGTAAGAATAGCGTCGAGTTTGCTCATTTCAATAGGCTTGGCAAGATAATCGTCAAAGCCGTGCGATAGGAACACTTCTTTCATGCCGGCAATGGCATTGGCCGTAAGCGCTATAATGGGAACGGCACCGTTCCAGCCGGGGCTGAGCGACTGTTCTTTTTCCCAATTTCTGATAATTTCTGTCGATTCTATGCCGTCCATTTCAGGCATCATGTGATCCATAAAAACAATGTCGTAGCGGCGGCGCTTTACCAGTTCGACAGCCTCCGTGCCGCTCAGGCAAAAATCCACCGTCATGCCATAGGGAGCCATAAGCCCTTCCGCCACTTTTAGGTTGGTGTACATGTCGTCAACAATAAGTACACGCGCTTGCGGCGCGGTAAATTTAATAAAATCGAGGTTGCCGGCTTCGTAATAGTTCCGCACATCCGGTTCGTCGTTGAGTACATTGGAAATCGACAAAGCCTGCGCCGGTATCGAAATAAAGCGGACACCCGGAATGTTTACATCCATACGCTCATCGGTCATCAGGGCAAGGCCGGGGCGCGGATTTAGTTTGTCCATAAGCGGCTGAATCGTTTTGTACATACCATAGCCGGAAAATACATAGAACCATGGTTCGCGCCTTAGCGCCTCAGCAAATTCCGCTTCCCCGGTAACTTCGTCATGCGGAACATTGAGGTTGGAAAGAGACCAACTTATTGAGCGTGAATATACTTTCCGGCGCTCGTAAATAAGCACTTTTTTGTTTTCCGGCTCGCGCACTTGCGCAAAAGGCGCTTTGGACACAACAAATTGCGGCAGGGTGACGGTAAACACGCTTCCTTCGCCGTATACGCTGGCGGCGGAAAGTTCGCCGCCCATAGCGGCGCAGAGCCGCGAACAAATAGCAAGCCCCAGGCCGGTGCCTTCAATATTCCGGTTGCGGCGCAGGTCGAACTGGATAAATTCGCCGAAAAGTTTTGACAGGTCTTCTTGTTTTATGCCGATACCGCTGTCCGATACATCAATTTTCAGCCATATCCGTTCGCCGGCTGCTATGCCGGGCGCTTCCGGCTCCTTTGATACCGTTGTGATGGTAAGGCTGACAAAACCGCGATTGGTGTATTTGACGGCGTTTCCCAGCAGATTCAGGAGAATTTGCCGCAGCCGCGCTTCGTCTCCCAAAAGGCTGTTGGGCAGATTGGCATCAATATTGGTGTAGAAACGTACCGGTTTTTCCGTTAGTTTCACCCGTATTATGTTGACAATATCGTTCAGAAACGAGGCAAGCACATAGGGCCCTTCGACAAGTTCCAGTTTGCCCGCTTCAATTTTTGAAAAATCAAGCACATCATTGATAATAGAAAGAAGGTTGCCGCCCGCCTGTTTTATGCCGAGGGCGTACTCTTTTGCGTCCTGTCCCAGCGGTTCGCGCAGGACAAGTTCGGACATACCGACAATGGCATTCATAGGGGTGCGGATTTCATGGCTCATACTAGCCAAGAACTGGCTTTTTGCCTTGTTTGCGTTCGCGTTTTGCAGTGCCTGTTTGCGGTACAAAAGCATGTTAAGGATGCCCGTGCCTACGCCCACAACGAGCGCGAAAATTTGCACAAACATAAGCATCTTTAAATCTTTTTTCTGCGTCAGAAAAAACGAATCGTCGGCATCAACACCGGCTGCGGCGTACACGGAGCCGTCCGCGTCAAAAATCGGGGCAAACGCATAAATCATGCCGTCCCAGAGCGGGTTGTGCATGCCTTCGGGCGATGTGTAATAGGAACCCAGCGGTGTTACGTAGAAATTGCCGGAAAGCGCCTGCCGTGAAATGTTGTCTATAAGGTAAAGTTTTGAGGGCGTGTCCTGTGTTTGAGGGTTGGTATCATTGTCTATGATGTAATAAAAATGTTCACCATCGCCAACGCCTTTGGCAAAGTAAGCATATTTTAACCCATTGTCCTCCGCAAAATCGACCAATGCTTCTTTAAGCGTTTTGTATGCGGGAGTTTCCGTGTCCGCCTCTGTTTGAAATTTTTTCAGTTGTTCTATATTTGTTAGTTTTGTCAATTCTTGCGCCAGCATAAGGAGGTTTTGACTTGTGAGGCGGAGATTTTCTTCGTTGCTTTTTTTCATCATGGCGTTTGTCTGAATTTGCACTATGAGTATGCAGATTGCGGCCATGAAATACAGCGTCATAC
Source organism: Spirochaetaceae bacterium (assembly GCA_031257075.1). Lineage (GTDB taxonomy): Bacteria > Spirochaetota > Spirochaetia > Treponematales > Breznakiellaceae > JAIROZ01. The sequence continues at coordinate 2,452 of JAIRPM010000016.1, read as the reverse complement.
GGAATGTCAACGAAAGAAAAGCATTCCCGCGAATGGAACCTCTTTTTAATTTTCGCGCTTTTTGATTCATCTCAGTTAAATCTCCCGCAAACCGGAACAGGACATAGAGCGGATTTAGCCTTCCTCGCCGGCGGCAAATAACGCTCTATACATGTCCCAGTATACAACAGAATGAAACAAAAAGAAAGAGGCGTTGTATTCCGCTGGATTTAATCAGTACTTCCTTAACTTCACTGAAAATTGCTATAATAGGAGAAGTAGGCATGCCGCAAACTGGTATGTTCTATAAAAAGAAAAACAGGGAGAAATTATCTAAAACGTATATGACGCAATCGATGGAAGATTATTTAGAAATGGTAAGTTTTTTGGCTGATACCGGGCCGGTACGGGTAACCGATATTGCCAAAAGGCTTGGTTTTTCAAAACCGTCTGTTCTGTTCGCGCTCAAATTGCTCGAAGAACGCGGGCTTGTGTCTCATGAACGTTACAGCACTGTGGAACTTACCGCTAAAGGGGCGGAACTCGCGGCGGAAATCAGAGGCCGGCATACCGTTATTAAACAATTTTTAGTACAGCACCTTAACATAGACCCCGCTATCGCCGAAGTCGATGCTTGCAAAATGGAACATGTCCTTTCCGCCGAAACCCTGCAAAGTATGCGCCGGCTGTGCGGAGTCGAATGACGGGGCGGGCAATTGCCTTGTATTCTGTCCGGTTTTGAACTACACTGTATTCATGACAGAAAAAACAATACAAATCGTATGCGGTGATATAACAAAAACAAAAGTAGACGCGATTGTCAATTGCGGCACAAGCAAAGTGGTAATAGGCGGCGGCTCGCTGGACAAGGCGATTCACGAAGCGGCGGGGCCGGATTTGCGCCTTGAATGTCTGCGCATTATGGAAGAAAAACGGGCTATCTGCATTGGAGAATGTGTCGTAAGCGGTGCTTACAAACTGCCCTGTAAAAAAGTGATACATACGGCGGCGCCTGTTTTTATGGGCGGCGGCTGGCATGAAGCGGAACACCTTGCTTCCTGTTACCGGAACGCGCTCGCGGCGGCGGACGCGGCGGAATGTACCAGCATAGCCTTTCCCTGCCTTTCTGCCGGTTCCCATGCTTACCCCAAACGCGATGCCGCCCAAATTGCGCTCGAAACGGCGCGTTCATGCCTGCCGCGCCTTATGAATGTTCACCGCATTGTATTTGTTTGCTTAGAAGAAGAAAATTACAAGATATACACTGAATTGTATTCGGGGGAAGGGCAGTAAGCGGCGGCAGGCCTGCTATTTCTTCCAGATATCCAAAGCCTTTTGCAGCGCTTTGCTGAAAAAGACCCAATCGTGCGCCCCATCCGTTTCTTCAAAAATCCAATCGAGGTTGAGCGCCGCTTCTTGTATCATACCGTTAAAACGGCGGGCATCCCCTATGAGGTTGTCCTCCGTGCCGCAGGTAACAAAGAGTTTTGTTTTTGTTTTGGAAAGCGATGCGGTTTCGGCCAGTTTGAAAATAATATCGCTGTTTTTGTGCGCAAGGTTTTCACCAAAAATGGCGCGGATGTCGCGCAGAATTGCGGCATTGGACGGCGATTTGGCAGCCCATTCAATGCCGTCGGTTTTCAGTTTGGCAAGAATTTCATTGATAAAGAGAAAGGCCGGAGAAAGGGCGGCGCAAAAGCCGTAACATTCAGGGTTGGGCAGCGCTATTTTTAGCGCGCCATAACCGCCCATGGAACAGCCTATGATTGCCGTGTCATCACGTTTAGACGACACATTGAATACCGCTTGCGTAATTTTGGGCAGTTCCTCGGCAATGTATGTGTAGTAGTTATAGCCGTACTGCTGGTTGGTATAAAAACTGCGCGCCGCTTCCGGCATAACAAAAACCGTATCATACGCGGCGGCAAAACCAGCCATCATTGTATTGTTGAACCATGTATAATGGTCGCCATATAAACCGTGGAGCAGATACGCTACGCGGTACGAGCCTTTTTCCAGTATTTTATCAGGTGTCAAAACACTAATACCGGTGGAAAAACCAAGCGTCTGTGAAAACACCGAGCCATGGAGTGTCATCCATGCAAGCATAGCGGAAACCTCGCCCGCTGCCTAGAGAAGCACTGATTTATTCAATCGAGAATAAATCAGTGGTTACTTTCCCTGTAGTTGCGCAATGGCTGCTGCTTTGCAGCCGAATGAGCAACTACAAGAGGGAAACGCTGATTAGAGTCAATTTAATCAGCGTTGCCCTGCAGCCTGCGGCCGCCATTACCTAAAAACTTAAAAATTTGCTATCATAACCGTATATGCCTTTCAAACCGAATACCGAACAATGTTTACACCTGGGAATTGACGTAGGGTCAACAACTGTAAAATCAGTGCTTATAGAGCCTGCCAAAGAGGGCAAAAAGCCCGCCGTGCTTTATTCCCGTTACGAGCGGCACAATGCCGC
>JAIRPM010000148.1 GCA_031257075.1 Spirochaetaceae bacterium | reverse complement strand
ACAATTGTATCGGCGGCAGTACAATATCTTTTATATGAGCGCGGTCAACGCTTTCCCAGCGTGCGCGGACATGGTCATTTTTGGGAAGAAAGAATTTATTAAAATCTTTGTAACGGCCTTCACTGCCTACTATTAGATTAATAGGAACGGTCATCATACCAAGGTATGCTTCGCCGCGGGGGCGGAGTATATGTTTTACATCATGGAAACTGAGCAGTTTTTCTTTGTCAGGATGCATAAAAAACTGTATACGGCTCAACATTTCCTTTCCCCGCGCCCAGTTAAAATCTTCATGTGATTTAAGAGCCGTAATGTCATTCATAATTTAATTCTTCATCCCTATATTTCAATAATATAATGATTATAACAATTTACCACAAGCGAATCAAGGTACCGGGTGCATCTGATTTCTCCCGCGTCATACAGGTGAATATGCCCATGAACCATATATTTAGGCCTGAAAATCCGCAAAAAGTCCAAAAAACACTTAAACCCCTTGTGGCACAAGTCCGGCTTGTCGTGTATGCCAAGCGGACTCGCGTGCGTCAAAAATATATCAAGAAAGCGTCCATAGCGCAATTTGTTGTACACAAGGCGCGGTATCATGCGCAAAATGCGCGCTGTCATTCCCAGTTCGGACCATTGATTTTCGCCGTTATTGTACAGCATAGAACCGCCAAGTCCGGCAAGCAGCAGGCCGCCTTCTTTTTTTACCTTGCCGCCCAGGTGAACCGCGCCGCAGCCGCTCCGGCATCCGTCAAAACTAACAGCAGCGCCCGAAGGAAAGGCCGGCATAAATACGTTTTTGGTTTTTTCATATAAATGAAAATCTTCTAAATTATGATTGCCAAATACAAAATATACCGGCCTGTTCAAACTAGATACAATAAATTCAACGTAATCGAGCGGCAGGTCGCCGGCCGCAAGTACCATATCGATACCGGCAAAACGTTCTTTTATTGATGCCGAATACACAAGCGGGTCGATATGGTCGGATACGCATAATATTTTCATATATTGACAATAACCATAAATCTTCCACACTCCGCAAAAAGAGTGAATGTATCGTTTTCAGATACATTACAAATTCCCACGAAACCGCGCTTCCAGCGGACATTGTCCGTTTCCCATTTAAGCCCGCCGCTGCGTATTTTCCAGCCCTTCCCCTCAAAACGCGCGCTCGAAAGCGGCAGCAGTGATATAACCGCCCCGTGCCGTGTTCGCAGGGTAAAATCAGCCTTTTCTCCGTCCGCTTCAATCCAATACATATCTTCGTTTTTAGTATGCCAGCTTAGAGGCGGGCTTTCATTTTCAAAAAGTTCACGTATCGCAAAAAGATGGTCAAGCCTGCCGCCGCCGCCGCCTATAAGCCTGACATGTCCGTCCTCCCCCTCTTCCCGCCGGAGTTGGCGCGCAAGCGCTATTGCCAGTTCGGTATCCGTTTCGTCTTTGTCACGAGGATGGCGGAATACCCGGCCTTCATAGCCGCGCAGCCTGCCCGTCTGCCCGGCTTCTTCGAGCGAATCCATATCACCGGTAACAAAATCAGGCGTAAAACCGGCTTCTTCGCAGGCGATAAGGCCGGAATCGGCGGCAATGATACGCCCCGCGCCTTCGGCAAGCTCCCGGCAGCGCTGCGGAGGAGGCGCTTCTCCTCCGGTGAAAATCACATCAATGCCGCGCCGGTTTTCCGGAAAAGCGTACATAAGCGTAGTATATAACAACCGCGGGTTTTACGCTATACTTATCTTATGAGTACAATTCCGTTACGGTCCGAAGTGGATGAAAAAAACCGCTGGGACTTGTCAAAACTATTTACAAGCGATGCCGCTTGGGAAAACGCCCTTGCGGATTATGAAACAAAAACCGGTAAAATCAGCGCGTTCAAGGGAACGTTAGGGAAGAGCGCGGAAAATTTGGGATGCTATCTCGATTTTATGCGGGATTTTGGCATATTGGAAGAACGCCTTTCGCACTATGCTGAATTGCGGTGTTGTGAAGATGAAGGCGACACCGCCGCCCGCGCTATGGCGCAGCGCTTTGTGATACTGGCCGCCCGTGCCGGCGCCCTGTCATCGTGGGCAACACCGGAAATTCAAGCAATACCGGATGCGGTTATGCGGGCAATGGCAAACGATGCCCGCCTTGCGGAATACCGCGTTTATCTATCTAAACTCCTCCGCTGGAAGGCTCATATTTTGACCGAACAGGAAGAACGTGTTATTGCTCTGCAAAACGAAGCGTCCGGTACGGTAAGCGACGCGTTTTCGGTACTTACCAATGTTGATTTTGACTTTGGCACTGTTCAAACAGCGGATGGCGAAATGCCGCTCACTCAATCAACATGGCATGTATTTATGGAAAAGAACGACAGAAACTTGCGTGAAAGGGCGTGGAAAGCCTTTTACAAACAATTTTCCGCCCATAAAATGACGCTTGCGACCCTCTATGCGGGGCAAGTAAAACAAGACGCGATAACCGCCCGCCTGCGCGGTTTTGGCTCGGCGCGGGAAGCGGCGCTCTTTGGCGACGATGTAAGTCCCGCTGTCTACGACAATCTGATAACCGTTGTCAATCAGAATTTGCCGGCGCTTCACCGCTATTACAGCCTTCGACGGCGTATTCTTAAACTTGACACTTTATCTCTCTGGGATGTTTATGTTCCCATTGTCGGTGATGTAAAAAAGAAAACCAACTGGGAAGAAGCGGTCAGCCTTATTGCGGACGCGCTTCAGCCGCTTGGCGCGGAATATGTTGACACGCTGCGCGGCGGGCTTTTGGGGCGCTGGGCAGACCGCTATGAAAACAAAGGCAAACGGAGCGGAGCGTTTTCCGCCGGCGGTTATACGAGTATTCCGTACATTCTGATGAATTACAAAGAAGATTTGGTGCGCGACCTGTTTACTTTGGCGCATGAAGGCGGCCATTCAATGCATTCATGGTATTCGGCCCAATCAAATCCGTTTATGCATTATTCGTACACTATTTTTGAAGCTGAAGTTGCCAGCACTTTTAATGAAGAATTGCTCTTCCGGCATTTGCTCAAAAACGCGCCTTCAAAAGAATTCCGCGTATACATTATTAACAAACGTATTGATGACATACTCGCGACACTCTACCGCCAAACTATGTTTGCTGAGTACGAAAAACGCGCGCACGACATTGAAGAATCGGGCGAAGCGCTTACCCTTGATACGCTTCGCTCCGAATACCGCCTTTTGCTGGAAAAATATTTCGGTGCCGGTATGCATCTTGATGAATTAAGCGACCTTGAAGGACTGCGAATACCTCATTTTTACCGTGCTTTTTATGTCTATAAATACGCGACCGGAATTTCGGCATCCCTTGCTCTTGCTAAGCGTGTTGCTGAAGGCGGCGCTGAGGAAAAGGACTGCTATTTTCAGTTCCTTAAATCAGGCGGTTCCCGTTTTCCGATAGACGCGCTCAAAATAGCCGGCGTTGATATGTCATCTCCAGCCCCTGTACAAGCCGCTTGCGCCGTTTTTGCCGAATTGGTCGCAAAACTGGAACAGGAGTTGGGTTGAAAAAACAAAAGGCGCTGATTTTTCGCTGTTCCTCATGCGGACATGAAGAAGCCAAATGGCTGGGACGCTGCCCATCCTGCGGTGAATGGAACACGCTTGTGGAAGAAGTTGCCGCTGCTCATATTTCTGGGGGGGCAAAAACTGAACGGCGTATACCCCAATCCTTTCCTCTTGCCCGCGTAAGCGTAGAAGATACCACACGGCTTTCCAGCGGGATAGAAGAATTGGACCGTGTGCTTGGCGGCGGCATTATGCGCCGGTCGGTAACGCTTGTTGGCGGCGAACCGGGCATAGGCAAATCAACACTGCTCTTGCAAGCGGCAGCGGCTATACCTGCCAAAGGCCGCATCCTCTACATATCCGGCGAAGAATCCGCCGGGCAAATTAAACTCCGCGCCGACCGGCTCAAACTCAACTATACCAACATAGAAATCTTCTGTTCCGGCGTTCTGCCGGAAATCGAAACAGTACTCAATGCGCTTCATCCTATACTTGTTATTGTCGATTCGGCGCAGACGCTCTATTCGCCGGATTTAGGTTCAGCCCCCTGTACCATCAACCAAATGAAGTACTGCTCATTTGAATTGATAAATTGGGTGAAAGACCATGACGCGGCTCTCTTTCTGGTTGCCCATATTACCAAAGACGGACTTATTGCCGGCCCCAAAACGCTGGAACATATGGTTGACACAGTGCTTTACTTTGAACAAACGGATGCCGAAAGCCGTTTTCTGCGCGCTTCAAAAAACCGCTTTGGTTCGGTTGATGAAATCGGCATCTTTACTATGAGTGAAAAAGGCTTGCTACCGGTAGAAGACCCTTCGCTTCTTTTTTTGGTGCGCCGTGACAACCAACTGCCGCCGGGTATCGCCACCGCAAGTGTGCTGGAAGGCAGCCGTTGCCTTCTTGTGGAAATTCAGGCGCTCACGGTGCCGGCAAAAGGCGGCATAAGCCGTGTGTTTTCGGACAAAATTGACGGCGCCCGCGTTTCGCGTGTGGCGGCTACGCTGGAAAAAAACCTTGCGCTGCGGCTTTCCGACCAAGACATCTATGTGAATGTAGCCGGCGGCATACGTATTAACGAAGTCGGATTAGACCTCGCGCTGGCTGCCGCTCTTTATTCAGCGCGAACCGGTATTCCTCTCCCTCTGCGAAGCGCCGTTTCCGGCGAACTCACCCTTGCCGCCGAAGTTATGCCGGTGAAACGGCTTGACGGGCGTTTGAAAGCCGCCGCCGGACTGGGTTTTGATTTTTTTGCGGGGCCGCGCGCCGAAAACATTTCTATCCCCAATGGAATCACTTTTTACGCGGCTAAAACACTAGGCGAGGCGATAAAGGCATTGTTTGCCTCATAACTTTACCATCGGTTTCATTCTTTTTCTAAAACAGAAACAATAGAAGGGAACAGCGCGATACTGCGGCGCAGGATGCCCTGTATATGGGCGATAACTATCCCATAGTTGGTAAAAGGAATATGCTGGTCGCCGGCGCAGCGTTGGCGGTAGTTCATTTCACGTTCATTGAGCATGCAGCCGCCGCAGTGAATCACCATACGGTACGCGGAAAGGTCGTCCGGGAAATCGCCGCCCGAACAAAAAGAAAATTCCGGCTCTGTACCGGTGTAGTTTTTTATCCAGCGGGGAAGTTTTACAGTGCCTATGTCATCGCATTGCCGGTGATGGGTGCAGCCCTCGCAAACAAGTACGCGGTCGCCGGTTTTGAGCGTATCCAACGGCAAAACACCGCGCACCGATGTTTCCAGCGTTCCTTTGTAACGGGCAAAGAGTATCGAAAATGAAGTAAGCGGCACATCCGCCGGCACATCGGCGGAAACTTTTGCAAAAACCTGACTATCGGTAATGACCAGCGCGGGTTTTTTCACAAGGTTTTGAAGCGTATCCCTTAATTCGTGTTCTTTGACGACCACCGCTGCGGCATCCGCTTCCAGAATATCGCGGATAGTTTGCTGTTGAGGCAGTATAAGCCGCCCTTTTGGCGCGGCTTTGTCAATCGGGGTAACAAGTATGGCAAAGTCTGACGGATGGAGCAAATCTCCTACAATCCGTAGTTTGGTATCTCCGGTAACGGTAAGCGTTGCGATACGCTCTTTCAATTCTTTGATATTGAATCCGGTTTTAGCGCTCACTGCTATGGAAACCGATGCGGCCGGCGGCCGGTTTTCAGCGGAGAGCGCGTCGGTTTTATTCCAAGCGATGATAAAGGGAACATTTTTTGCGCGGAAAATATCTGTCAATTCCCGTTCCGGCGGGAAAAGGCCATCATTACCGGCGCTCCTTCCTTCTTCAGCCGCGTCAACGACAAGTACGGCCACATCTGTTTTGTTGAGTACTTGGCGCGCTTTACGGACGCGCAGTTCGCCCAAGCCTCCTTCGTCATCAATGCCGGGTGTGTCGATGATAAGCACCGGGCCAAGCGGCAGCAATTCCATTGCCTTGTAAACAGGGTCGGTTGTTGTCCCTTTTACCTCGCTTACTACCGCCAAATCCTGACCGGTTACGGCGTTAAGGAGGCTTGATTTGCCCGCATTCCGCCGGCCAAAAAAACCAATATGTACGCGGTTTGCCTGCGGCGTTTCATGTAATCCCATGTCTCAAATAGTAACAATAAAATGCGGAATTTTGCAGTATGTATGAACAGGGTAAAAGCATTTGTCTTTTTCGCGGTCAAAGAGCGCCTAAGGCTTTGCGCCCTATGCGCCGTGCCTTACACAACCGAATTCAGGATTTTGTTAAACGAATCATCAAATGCCCGTTTGACCTTGTTGAGTTTACGCAACGCTTCGGAGGGCGATAAAGGCTGGGGCTGCCCTGTTTCCAC
>JAIRPM010000147.1 GCA_031257075.1 Spirochaetaceae bacterium | reverse complement strand
GGCGGCGATCCCGTGAAGATCGACATTGCCGCCATCGCGGGTGTAACGGCCCCGGCAACCGGCGCGACACCCGTAACGGCTGTCACCGAGACCGCGCAGTACACCGGAACGGTAGCGTGGAACGGTAATCCCGCGGCCTTCGCCGCAGCGACCGCCTACACCGCGACCATCACCCTGACGGCGAAAGCGGGCTACACCCTGCAAGGCGTGGCGGAAAACTTTTTTACCGTGGCGGGGGCAACTACCGTAACCAACCCGGCCAACAGCGGCGTGGTTCAGACGGTATTCCCGGCAACCGCCGCCGCCGCCGGGACGCTAAAGATTGTCAACAACCGTACCAATGCCAGCAATACCGTGTATCAGGTGTCCATGGTGTACCCAGGTGCATATGATACAGTGTTGTGGAATCAGAGCGATCTCTCCATTACGTACAATGGAGGAAGCCAGACTTTCACCGGTGTGCCGGAAGGTGCCTACACCGCGGTTGTCGAAATAAGGAATTTTCCTAACAGCCCGCTGCTCGCATTTAATACCCGCATTGAGAAAGACAAAACCACAACTGTGACGGTACCAGACGGCCCCGTGTCGGAATGCAATGCCGGCGATCCGCAGTAACGGCGCGGGGGCGTTGCGGGCAAGCAAGCGGAGGGAGAAGCGGCCGCGCCTGCGCTCCGGTTCCGGCGGGGTGAATATGGCTTTACCCAAATCGCCATCGCCGAACCCGGCGCATAGTTTCCTTTATTTGCGAAAACAGCGTTGCCCTAGACAAAAAACGGGAAACAATCTAAGATTTTAACCATGAAGGCAATAAAGTTAAGGCATTATGTTTTTTTTATGCTTTTGAGCGCAAATGGAGGGCTTTTTGCGCAATACTATGGGCAGCAAAACAGCGCGCCCAATGTGCCGGAACAATACAACGAACAACAAGGTGTCTACGTTCAACAGGGGCAACCCATAGAAACAGCGGTTTTTGCGCCTTTTGTATCCGGTTTGCGGGCGGAAGCGGTAGGCAAATCAGTAACTCTTAATTGGCAGGATTCCGCGAGCATCAACGGGCCCGTATATATATACCGCTCACAAGAACCCTTTTATGGCGGTACCAAATCCAATCAATTTGAAGCAAAAGAAGTACCGTTTGGAACACAAAATTATACGGATACCGTGCCGGCTAACGGGACATGGTACTATTTGGCTGTGGCGAGCGATAAAGACAGCCGCCAGCGCTACGAAATGGTTGTGCCTTTCCGCAACATGGTCGAAATTTTAATTGATGACGGCGCGCGCCGTGTAGCGGCAACATCGTGGACTGTGCCGCAAATAACGCCTCAAGCCTATTCACAGGCGCAGGCCGATTCGGGCCAGCCTAATCCGGCGGCTTTCCGCAGTCAGGCGCTTGCGTATGGAAACGGCGGTATGGGGGATTCGCTTCCTTTTGTAGAAATGGCGCAATCGCCGATAAACGGCATAACGGCAACGCCCCAGTCGGCCGCTGTACATATCCAGTTCTTCTCATCTGCTACGGGAAAGCATGCCGTGCTCTACCGTTCCATCAACCCCATAATGAAATTCGGCGACCTTTTGGTCGCAAGCGTTGTAAAACTGAATGTAACTTCGCCGCATGTTGACTATCCAACGCCGGGCGTTCCGTATTACTACGCGGTTGTATACGAAGAAGACCTGATGAACGGGCAGGCGGTGTTATCTCCGGGTAACAACACAACAATCGCCCCGGTAGAAGTAAGCCGTTCGCCGTCCCCCGTGGTTCCTGTTCCTAAGCAGAGCGGCTCGTATACGCCGGCCGTGCGCCAGCCGCAGCCGGCGCAGCCTCAAACGGCCCGGACTCCTCCCCGGCAGGTTGAGCAGGCGCCTTATGCGCCGCCGCCTGCGCGGGACGGAACATCAATGTCAACAATTCGCACCCCCAATTCCGTTGCGCCGGCTCCCGCGCAGATCAATCCTCCGGTGGTTTCCGGCCATATGCCGCTTGTAATGGAAGCGCGTGTTTTTAATGAAGACAGGCAGCAACACCCGGAAGGTTCTGAAAATTATGAACTTTCGCAAATTGTACAGCGTTATATTATGTGGCGCAATTGGAATGATGGCCGCGGCGCGCTGATGAAATTTCTTACCGAAAGGCGGCGCAGCGCCGCGGTTGAATCACGCGCGCATTTTTATTTGGGCGAGTGCGCCTATTTTCTCGGCATCTACCGCGAAGCCCTTTCTGAATTTGTTGCTGTTCAATATGTATTTCCTGACGAGACAGCGGCATGGGTTCAAGCCTGCCTTTCAAAACTTTCCGGCAAATGAGCGGTAATGCCGCGCCGGCGGACGGCGCTCTCAATCATTTTGATAAACACGGTAACGCCGTAATGGTTGATGTGGGGGAAAAATCCGTTACCACGCGTTCCGCGGCGGCGGCAGGCGAAATTGTGATGAATGATGCCGCGTTCAACGCGATTGTTACCGGCACGGCAAAAAAGGGCGATGTTCTGGGCGTTGCCCGCATAGCCGGCATTATGGCGGCAAAAAAAACAGCGCACATTATCCCGCTCTGCCATTCGCTCAACTTTGATGCCTGTTCGGTTGATTTTAATATAAATGCCGGTAGAAACGCTGTAGAAGCGCGGTGCGAAGTGAGCCTGTCCGCCAAGACCGGCGCGGAAATGGAAGCGCTTACCGGTGTATCGGCCGCGCTGCTTACTATCTACGATATGTGCAAAGCGGTTGATCGCGCTATGGTGATAAACAACATACGCTTATTGGAAAAATCAGGCGGAAAATCAGGACATTATGTCTCTTAAGGAAATTAAAGCCGGCATAAGCATTAGGCGGAAATAGAAGATAAACACGACTGCCTCAACGCCCACTGCCCATTGCCTGCCGCCCACTGTATACTTGTAGATATGAATAATGACAAACAGGGCGGGTTTTTCAACTTTGGAGGCCCGGGCGGCCCCAAACTTCCTGACCCTAAAAAAATGGGCGGGGGCTGGAAGTTTTCGCTTGTGTATGTGCTGGTGCTGTTTTTCGGCATCAGCATTTTTAATTACATTTTTACCAACAATGTAAACCCGCCTATCCCGTATTCTGAATTCAAACAGAAAATCGAAGCCGGTGAAATCGTCCGCGTGGAAATGAGCGAGAGTTTTTTTATCGGCTATACCAATAAAACTTCTCCGCAAAACCTCTTCAAAATACCGCAAAATCTCCGCTACACGAGCCCCGGCAACTACTACCGTACCGTGCCGCTCAATGACCCCGCTATCATCACGCTTTTGGACTCCAAAAACGTTGAATACTTTGCCGTCTCCCGCGAGGGCAACGCGCTGTTCGGTTTTTTCTTTACATGGATACTGCCCATCCTGTTTTTCTTTTTGATTTGGCGCTTTGTGATGAAGCGCATGGGCGGCGCGATGGGCGGCGTCCTCTCGATAGGGCAGAACCGCGCCGTGATTGTCGCCGAGGGGGATGTAAAAACCCGTTTTGTTGATGTCGCCGGCGTGGACGAGGCGAAAGACGAACTTGTGGAAGTTGTCGATTTTTTGAAAAGCCCGAAAAAATATACCGAGATAGGCGGCAAAATTCCCAAAGGGGTGCTGCTTGTAGGTCCGCCGGGCACCGGTAAAACGCTGCTGGCGCGCGCCGTTGCCGGAGAGGCGGGTGTCTGCTTTTTCCGTATGAGCGGCGCGGATTTTGTGGAAATGTTTGTCGGCGTGGGGGCGGCGCGTGTGCGCGACCTCTTTAAGCAGGCGCGGGAAAAAGCGCCGTGCATCATCTTTATTGACGAACTGGACGCCATCGGCAAAAGCCGCTTTAACAACTTTTCCGGCAATGACGAGCGCGAGCAAACCCTCAACCAGTTGCTTGTGGAAATGGACGGCTTTGACGCGTCCAGCGGGCTTATCATTTTGGCGGCGACAAACCGCCCCGATGTGCTTGACGCGGCGCTCCTCCGCCCCGGCCGTTTCGACAGGCAAGTGCTTGTTGACCGTCCCGACCTGTCGGGGCGCGAGGCTATACTCAAAATTCATTCAAAGGATGTAAAACTCGACCCCGGTGTAGACTTGGCGTCTGTGGCGCGGGGTACCTCCGGTTTTGCCGGCGCCGACCTTGCCAACATCGTGAACGAAGCGGCGCTCCTTGCCGTCCGCGCCGGGCGCAGGCTCGTCTCTCAGGCTGATTTTAGCGAGGCTATCGAAAAAACCGTTGCCGGCTTGCAAAAAAAGAACCGCGTTATCAACCCCGAAGAACGGAAAGTGATAGCCTACCACGAAACGGGGCACGCCCTTATCGCGGCGTTCACGCCCGGTTCCGACCCGGTGCAAAAGATTTCGATAGTGCCGAGGGGCTTTGGGGCGCTCGGCTATACGCTGCAAATGCCGGTGGAAGACCGGTTTATCATAAGCGAGGATGAACTTCTGGGCAAAATCAACGTGTGCCTTGGCGGGAGAGCCGCCGAGGAAATCATATTCGGCAAGATTTCCACAGGGGCGGCAAACGACCTGCTTAAAGCGACCGACATAGCCCGCCGTATGATAACGGACTTTGGGATGAGCGAGCGCTTCAAGAACGTGGCGCTCACCAAGCGGGGCGCGGGTATGCTTGCCGGGCCGAACGGCGCGGAACCGCAGGAACCGGCTTTTACCCGCGAATTTTCGGAGGCGACTCAGCAGTATGTTGACGAGGACATCGCCCGCATGATGGGGCGGCAGTACGCCTATGTGCTGGATAAACTCCGCGAAAACCGCCCGCTGCTGGAAAACATCGCCGCAATACTCCTCGAAAAAGAAACCCTTGACGAAAAGGAATTCAAGGCGCTTGTCGCGGCGGACGGTGAACAGCAGGAAACAGTGTAGAGCGGACGGTAGTTAGCGCGAGTGTTAGTCCCTACGGGAATTGAACCCGTCTTTAAAGATTGAGAATCTTTTGTCCTAACCGATAGACGAAGGGACCGGATGCTTTTGGATGTGTTATTGTAGTTCTTTCCGTATTTTTTGTCTAGGCAAGCATGCCGCAGGGCGGCTTTCGTTAGACGCGCTATTGCGGTATGGTTAAAATATGAAGCGTTGTCCCATTGTTTTTTTTATTGTTGTATGTATGTTTTTTTCCGTGCGGGCAGTTGAAGCGCTGAATGAGGGAAAACTGCAAAGGCGGGGGGATTATCTTACGATAAAACTTGTCGAAATCGGCGTAGGCGACGAATTTTTTACATGGTGGGGGCATCTTGGCATAATTGTCGAAAACGCGCTTACCGGCAAATCACTGCTCTATGATTACGGCGTGTTTTCTTTTCAGGCTGAACATTTTTATCGGAATTTGATTGCCGGCAACTGGTACTATACTATGATGGTACGCGACGCGAATTCCGATATTGACTGGTATATACAAAACAACCGTGATATTACTTTTTATACACTCAATTTAAGCGCGAAGCAAAAAGAAGCAATGGTTGATTTTTTGGATTGGAATGCGCTTCCTGAAAACCGCCGCTACTATTACAAAATATTTACCGACAACTGTGTTACCCGCGTGATGTTATTACTGGACGATATACTTGAAGGGCGTTTTCTCGAACGCTACGCAAATGAAACCGGCCGAATTACTGTCCGCGCTCATGCAAACCGGCATCTGTACCGTTCGCCAACGCTCTACTGGCTTCTTAATTTTATTATGGGACAGAATATTGATACTCCTCCGGTTAAATCTAAAGAAATGTTTTTGCCGGAAGAATTCTGCCGCAATGCTGCGGACTTTTGGTTTTCAAATGAAGATGGCGAAACGGTGAGGCTTGTAAGCGGTGTTGAAACTGTTAATGTATCAAAAGGCCGTAAACTTCCGCTGTACAATCAGCCCCGCGCATATATACCTGGCGCCGGCGTGGGAGCGGGCATAGCGCTGCTGTTTGCTTTTATGCTCCTGCGCCGTTTCTTTATGCCCGCGTCAAAAAGCAAGCGGCGGCTATTGGGGATAGCGCAGGCATTTTGGGGCTTGTTTTTGGGAATATGCGGGACATTGCTTTTTTATGCGGCATTCTTTTCAAATCATATATATACTTATGATAATATAAATGTTGTATTTATGAATCCATTGCTGCTTACCGTTGTTCCCTTCGGGCTTGCGAGCGGCTTTGCCAAAAAACAAAAAACCATTTTTGTATGTGAAACAGCGCTTAAAACAGTATGGACGTATGTGTTTTTGGCTGCCGGGGTTACTATTCTTGTAAAAGTGTCTCCTGAATATTTTCAGGTAAATTATTTAACGCTTATTATGGTGATGCCTTCCGCCTTTATACTCAGTTTTGCCGGAACCCGCCTGCTAAAATTATCCCGCCCGGTCAAAAACAGTTCACAATGAAAGCGCTAATTAGTGTCAATTCAACAAGAGTTACCCTAATCAGCGTAAAAACCGTTGAAGGCTGCGATGGGCCGGCGCGTTAAAAAAGGAAGGCTGATTTGCGGCTGCTTGTTACTTTCTATTCGGTGAGTTCCGCCCTGTTTTTGGAGGCGGCCGGCAAAGAACGAGGGCTGCCTTGCGTAATAATTCCCGTTCCTAGAAGTTTAAGTTCTTCCTGCGGCTATGCCGCCGAGGTGGATGTTGAAGAAACCGGCAATTTGGCGGAATTGCTGCGAGGGCTGAACGTGGAATGGGAAGCGGTGTACCGGCCCGGTGAAAACAGATACGAACTGCTTTACCGGAATGAATAACTTTAACATCGGAAATAAGTAGTTGGAATGTACAAAGTTCTTGACAGGAAGCGTGGAGGTTGGTATATTGGAAGTATGGAGTACCCAATGGGAGGATTTTCAGGCGGCAGCACGGTTCCGGCTCTGAGGGCATGGCGTTTGTGCCAAGGCGGGGGGCGGCGGCCATTTTTACGGCGCGCGGGTTGCGCGCAAATTGTCCCCCCCCCCCCCCCCTAGTTGTTAAAACCGGCTGTTACGGCGTATTTTCAGGTCGTGTACAGCCTCTTTCACGTAATATTGTTAATGCTCTCCGCGCGCCGCCCATTAGGTCTGCGCATCCGCCATAATGGGTTGCGCGGCGCGGATGTTTCCGGCAGAGAAGGCATGGAAACCGTAATATAAAGAACGGGCATGGTGAAAACAGCCTGCCCAACGGTGGAAGCCTGTTAGGGCAACGTTGAGTGCGCCGTCCTTTAATTGTTAAGGAATGGTGCAATCAGTGCTTCCTTAACAGGCCACAAACAACGATTTTTGTTTATTTATTTATTATATAAGGAGAAAACAATGAAAGGACTAAAGAATTTTTTTAAGAAGGCGGCGCTATGCGCGGCTGTAATGATGTTAGGCGCGGCTTGTAACAAAGGTGTTATAGACGCGAACGACCCGAATGGGCCGGTAGGAGATGACGAGATAATGCTCGAAGCGGGCGTTGTCGGTTTGACACCGGCAAAGGCGCTGCTTTATATGGGGGATGATGATGGGAAAGAACTGGCGCTTACCCTAAGCGAAGAAGCGGTCAAGTATACGGAGATACTCTGGACGGCTGACCCCGCAGGTATAGCAAAGGTTGAATGGGATAACGAGAACGGGCTTAAAGCGGTTGTAAAACCGCAGGCTGCCGGGACAACAAAGATACGAGCAGAAGCAAAACCGAAAAAAGGGTACAAACTCGACAAGGAAGTGGTGTTGTACTGCGATATAACGGTAACAGATGGGCTTTCGTTTGACACGGCTGAAATGCTGCTGTTTACCGATGACGGTATAAACGGCCCGGCTTTGACGCTAAAAGTTCCCGAAACGCACAAACAGGCGATAGCGGACGCGAAAGGGGCGCTACAGTGGGAAGTAACGGACGGATTGCGGGCGCTGATACGCTTGGGAAATTCGAGCAATCCCCGTCTGAATGTTACGATAGGCGGCGCGGATAGCGCGGTTACAGGCGATGTGGACGATAACTATGTGGCGCATTTTACGCCGCTATCGGCAGGGCAGGCTACGGTAAAGGCGGTATTCACGCCGACAGATGCGGGCAGAGAAGAAGGCTTGCAGGATGACGAAGCGGTTTGCATGCTTACGGTGGTAGCCCCTCTTGATATAACGATAACGAGTGGGGCAAGCGGCGCGGAACTGGAGGCGAATGGCGGGCAGGCAAGCCCGGTTGCATTCAACGCACTGGTAACCCCCTCAGGTATAGATGCTTGGAGCCCGGTTATTACATGGGAATCAGACAATACGGCGGTAGCGGCGCTTGCGCCGGATACGGGTGTTGCGGTAGGGGTAACCGGCCTCATCAAGGGCGTAGCGCGCATTAACGCGAAGGTTGCCGTAAGAGGGCGGGAAAAGGTATCCAATACGATAGTTTTCACGGTGCGCGAGCATGGCGTGCCGGAATTTCCGGTAGAAGATATTACCCTTTCGAAGACGGGCACCTTTGACCTTACACGAGGGAATACGTCCGATGAAATCACGGTAACACTCCAGCCGCCGAATGCTACGGAAAAGAACGTAACGTGGAAAGTTGAACCGAAAGAGGCGCTTACCATTGTAAATGGGGCTGACCAGTGGCACAGGAAATTCAAAGCAAGCGGGAGTGGCACGGCAAAGGTAACGGTAACGTCGCAGGACACGACGAACGGGACTATTTCGAAGAACTTTACGGTGAATATTAAAGCTCTGTCTGTGGATATAAGCGGCCAGGCAACCGTAACGGCGGGAAGCGAGGTTGTGCTTGTCGCGGCTGTTACTCCCGGTGATGCCCAAAACAATGGTGTAATATGGAGTTTGCAGGGCACCAACGCGGATAAGGCGACTATAACGAGTACGAATGGCCAGACGGTAACGATAAAAGGCAGCGCGGTAAGCACCGACACCTCTGTTACTGTGCGGGCCGTTTCGACTGAAGACAGTAGTAAATCCAAAGATTTCAGCCTTATGATTAAACCATACACGTTCACGATAAAGTACGATAATAATGGCGGTTCCGGTGTGATTGGCAGCCAGACTGTAACCTATGGGGCAATCCCCACACTAGATGCGGGAGCAGCGTTCACAAAAACGGATTATATGCTGGCAAAGTGGAACACAAAGAAGGATGGGACAGGGACGGACTACGACCTGGGCGTGCCCAGCGCCGCCGCCGGTACGCTTGGCACTACGCCGGGCAGCGATGTTACCCTTTATGCCAACTGGATTCCGGACAAGCCGTCAACATATACGGTTCCCGGAGAGTATACATGGGAAGCGCCGGTGAGCGGCTACTATACCATTGAGGTATGGGGGGCGCAAGGAAATAACGGTGTTACCGTTGGTTCCGGTAGTGGCGGCGCTGGTCAAAAAGGCGGTTACAGCAAGGGGCAAAAAATCGAACTGAAGAAAGGGGACAAACTTACGTTAAAAGTGGGTGCCGCAGGCGGCGGCGGCAGCGGCGGCAGCGGGGAAAACTACGGCAACAATAATTCTGCCAAAGGCGGCGCTGGCGGTTCCGGCGGCGGGATGACGGCAGCACTTAAAGGAAGCGAAACCCTAATCGTTGCCGGCGGCGGCGGCGGCGGCGGCGGCGGTGCTACCTATATCGCGGGATTGGCGAATGGCAGTGATGCCGGCGGCGGCGGCGGCAGCGGCGGCGGTTATAATACCACACCGGGCAATGGCGGCGGCAATGGCGGCGGCACGGGCGGCAGCGGTAGTGGTGCCGGTGGCGGCAATGGGAAATCCGGGGCAGCCACCGGGATTGCCGGCGGCGGCGGCGGCGGCGGCGGCGGCGGCAGCGGGCATGCCAGTGGTGGCGGCGGTGCCGGCGGCGAATTTGCCGGCGGCGGCGGCGGCGGCGGCGGCGGCGGTTATGCCAAAGTTGGCTCAGACGGTTTTGCAAGCGCTACCGGCCAGACCGGTGTCCAATCCGGCAATGGTAAAGCGGTCATTACATACACGCCATAACCAGCATATTTTTTAATAACAAGCCGTCCGCGAGGGCGGCTTGTTTTATTAAGGCGATGTTCATTCAGAACCGCCTATTCTTAATTGGAAACGCTCTATAAAATAAAATTATGCATGTTATAATTATTGGGGCGGGGCAGGTTGGCTATCAACTGGCCGCGCAATTAACGGCGGAAAAACACGATGTAAGTATTATCGAAAAAGATGAAACCCGCTTCCGCCATGTTTCCGGCAGGCTGGACTGCCTTATTTTGAATAACGACGGCGCGTCTCTTGCTGTGCTCGAAGAAGCGGGTATAGCGGCGGCGCATGTACTTGTCGCGGTTACGGAAAGTGATGAGCAAAATATGATTATATGCGGCATTGCGGCATCGCGGTACGCGAATCTTATTAAAATAGCCCGGGTGCATAACGAAGATTATGTATTGCTCAAAATATCGGGCAATAAAGAAATGCGCCGGATGATTCATGAAGAAAAGAAATTTTTAGGAATAGACCACTTTATCCATCCTGATGTAGAAGCGGCGCGTGTAGTGCTGCGCACGATAGAACATGGAGCAATGGGCGATGTGCTTTCTTTTTCACATAGCGAATTCGAACTAAATTCTGTTGATGTAAAAAAAGGAAGCGTTATGGACGGTTTGTCGCTTATGGATTGGCGGAAAAAACACAGCGGTGAAAGCCTTGTTACGCTGATAGAGCGGGATGGTAAAAGCATTCTGCCATCGGGCGGTACAAAAATACAGCGTAACGATCGTGTTTATATTTTATGTTCAAGTGATGAATGTGAAAAAGTATTTCAACTCGCGGGACGGATGGAAAAACCGATACGCTCGGTTGGTATTGTCGGCGCGTCAAAAATCGGAAGGCTCATAGCCGACGGGCTTGGGTTTCATGACGAAACAAAAAAAACAAACCTTCTCACCGAAACGGCGCAGTCATTTTTTTCGTTTTTTAAATCATTTATACAAAAAAGCCGCCGGCATATTACCTTTATTGAACAGGATTATGAAATGTGCAAAACGCTTTCAGCCGAATATCCTGACGCGCTGGTGCTGAACGAAGATATTACCGATGAAAATTTTGTTGCCGAAGAACAAATAGGCGGCCTCGATTTGATTGTAACGGCGACAGGGCATCAGGAAATGAATATTATTTCTTGTTTGTACCTAAAGTCAAAAGGCGTTAAACATGCGATAGCGGTTGTTTCCGGTTCGGGATATGCGTCAATTGCGCGGCGGCTCGGCATTGATGTAGTGGTGCCTGCCGTGTCCGTTGTTGTTGACGCGATACTTTCGCGTATCAAAGGCGAGAGTATAAAAGGAATCCATACGGTAGGCGACGGGTCTATCGGAATTTATGAAATCACGTTGACAGCCGAAGCGCCGCTTGCCGGAAAACCCGTGTTCAATTTCCGCCTGCCGGAAGGCGGCCTTGTGATGCTTGTTAAACGCGAAGGCTTTTCATTTATTCCCCGCGGCGATTATGTTTTCAAAAGCGGCGATAACATTATTATTATCGCAAAGAACACCCAGATAAAAGAAATCGAACAATACTTCGGCGTTAAAATATAGAAGTTGCGGCAGACTTCTGAAAACGCGGTTGGATTTTTAGGGCAATACTGATTAACTCGATGCTAATCAGCGCTTCCTTTTGGAAGTTTTCTGTCCGGCCTTAGTTTTTCAGCGCCGTTCATATACGCATGCGCCGGAGAGGCATTTTCTTCCATATAGCAGTGAATCAATATGCGGATAACATGGTTCATCATACCGTCCGTTGCCGCTTCTTGTACGGCAAACAACGCGAGATTTTCCGCATAGCCTTCTTGTCTGAGCGCCGCGCAGGGGTTTTGCGCGGTCAAATCCGGCGTTACCGAAAAAACAAGCGAAACAATGTCGCTTTCGGCAAGGTTGTTTGCATGCAGCAATTCGCGGTACAGCGCGGCAACTTGAACGCGGATGTCCGCGGCGTTGTTCAATGTTTGGACAGCGCCGCGCAGCGCGAAAAGTTTTTTCATACGCTTGTCAGCCTTCAGTTCCGCCTACCAGACAAAGCCATTCGGCTTCGCATGCTAATTCATCGCCGACATAGGCTTTGCCGGCTTGCTTAATCATTTTGGACGAAACGCGCAGGTTGACGATTTCCAAGCGGACTTCCTCGCCGGGCCGCACCTGCCGGCGAAATTTTACCTTGTCTACCGATGCTAAAAAGAACAGCGCGCCGCCTCCCAGCGCGCCGGTTTTCCGAAGGCCTGCTCCTCCCGACTGTGCCATTGTTTCAATTAGAATAACGCCGGGCACAACCGGATATGAGGGAAAATGCCCCTTGAAAAAAAATTCACTTTCCGTAAACACATGCCGTGCGATAATTTTTTCATTGTCCGCCGCGCTAATTTCATCAACAAATAAAAAAGGCGGCCGGTGCGGTAATAACGCTTCAATTTCATTCATAAGATGATTATAATGGCAGCCGGCGGGCGCGGGAAGAGGGGTGTTGAAATAACGACGTTGACCTAAAATATACGGAAACAGGTGTCTCAAAAATTGCTTATATCTCTTAAAAATGTACATTGCGGGTTGTATACTGTTGACAATATCTTCTTCAAACTTGTATACTCAGCGCAAGTGATGCTTGAATACCTGTAGGGTTTAGGCAGCGCTTGCCAGCGGACACAATGCGTGAAATCAAAGGCGGCATGGAACTGCACTATCGCGGGCCGCGCCCGGACAAATTTTCCCATTGTTCAATTTTTATAATTTTTTGGAGGAATGTATGAAAAAATTATTGTACGGCATTGCCGTATCATGTATGTTTTGCGCAATGTTTTTGGCATGCGCAAAGAAAGCACCCGGCGCAGATGACGGCAAAATTCATCTGACGCTCTGGCATTCGTATGTAGGGGCCGACCAGCGCGCGGAATTTATGAAACGCAGGCTGGAACAGTTTAGAGAGGCGAATCCCGGCATTGTTATTGAAGAGCAGGGTATTCCCCGCGACCAGTACCAGACGCGCCTGAAAACGCAGGCGGCCGCGCAGGAGCTTCCCAATGCGTTTGTTTCATGGCCGAATACGCCGGTGCGTGAATTTGTGGAAGCCGGCTTGCTTGCCGACATTGGCAGCCTTTTGGAACGTGAAAAATCATGGGCTGACAGTATTTTGCCCATAGCAAAAGATGAATTTACGGTGAATGGAAAAACCTACGGCGTAGGGCTGGGGATTTCGGTTACGTCCGTATTTTTTTATAACAAGGCGCTCTTTCAAAAGTATAATGTAAAAGTTCCTGAAACATACGATGAACTCAAAACAGCCGTCAATGTGTTTAAGAAGAATAATATCATTCCTATCGCCCTTGGCAACAAGGCAAAATGGCCCGCTCAATCTGAAATATTCAGCATCGTGGGCAACCGTGTTACCGGTTCCCAGTGGCTTAACAGCGCGCTTGCCGGTAACGGCGCGAAATTCACCGATAAAATATTTATTGACGCGCTGAGTATTATGAAAGAATTGGCTGATATGGAAGCGTTTAACCGCGATTACAATTCAGTTGATGATGTGCAGGTGCGCGGCTATTTCTACCGTGAAGAAGCGGCTATGATGATAAACGGGACATGGGTTATTCCCGACATTGCCGCCAATGTTTCCGTGGAAATGAAAGAAAAAATTGAAATGACGGTTTTTCCGGCTATAGCCGGCGGCGCGGGCGAGGCGGGAGCGCTTTCCGGTGTCAGCAGTACGAGTATAGTCTGCAACGCGAAAAACACGCCTGAACAAAAAGA
Organism: Spirochaetaceae bacterium; assembly: GCA_031257075.1. GTDB lineage: Bacteria > Spirochaetota > Spirochaetia > Treponematales > Breznakiellaceae > JAIROZ01. Next base: position 13,722 of record JAIRPM010000147.1, on the reverse strand, counting down.
AGCGGTAGAAAATTTAATATTGTTCCTCACTAACGAGGACGCGCAAAAAATGTATATGGAATACTATATTCCTGTTTCATCAAAAAATGTAGAATTTGATTTGTCATCCACCGACCCTATTTACGCGAAACTGGTAACGCTTATGAAAGAGCATCCTGATATGGTTACGGTGTATGATTCAGCGCTCAATTCCGAGCAGACGGAAATTATCAATAACGGCCTGCAAGGAATTATGCTTGGCACTGAAACACCGGCGCAAGTAGCGCAAAGTTTAGCGGCTACAGTTAAGTAGCACGGATTGCGCCATTTTTTGATTGTTAATGAATGGCGTAATCCGTGCTTTCAAGGAATTTATATGACGGCTGTTTTACGAAAAAACAAAATATTTATTATCGCGGGTCTTGCTCCGGCTCTGATTATATTCGCGCTTTTTGTACTGTATCCGATAGCGCGTTCCTTTTTGTACGGATTTTACCACTGGAACGGGCTGTCCAAGCCGCGTTTTGCCGGCATAGAAAATTTCAGTAAAATTTTTTCAGATGCCGTTTTTTGGAAATCGCTTAAAAACAATTTGTTTGTTGTCGCGGCATCTATATTCGGGCAAATACCGCTGGGCATTATCGCGGCGGCGGCGTTGTCGGGCCGTATTAAAGGGCGCGCTTTTTTTCGCACGGCTTTTTTTATTCCGATGATTCTTTCTACCGTAGTCGTAGGCCTTCTTTGGACGACAATATTCAATTCGCAGGTGGGGCTTTTACGCACATTCCTGCTGGCGCTCGGCTTCAAAACAACCCCTGATTTGCTGGGGAATCCCGCTGTGGCTATTTACACCCTCTGTTTTGTGATAATCTGGCAGTTTATCGGCCTCTATATGATTATCTTTCTGGCGGCCCTTCAAAACATTCCTGCTGATATTTCAGAAGCCGCCGACATTGACGGCGCGAATGAAGTAACAAAATTTTTCAAAATACGGCTGCCCCTGCTCTGGCCTACAATAGCGTCGGCCGCTGTACTCTGTATTTCCGGCAGTATGCGTTCATTTGATTTAATTTATGTAATGACTGAAGGGGGGCCGGCTCATGCGACAGAGGTTATGGCGACATATATGTACAACAAAACATTCACGGTTAATCAATACGGCTATGGCAGTGCGGTATCGCTTGTTATCGCGGTAATCAGTTTCACGTTTATTTCAATAAGCCGCAAACTGCTTTTGCGCGGCGCTCATAACGAAGACTAACAGGATTGAAATATGCAAAGTATATTAGAATTAAATACAAATAATACAAAGGCAAGAATCATGCGGCTTGGTGGCAATGCGGCGCGCTACGCGCTGCTTGGGCTGCTTGCTCTGACAACGGTATTTCCGCTTGTATGGATGCTGTATACCTCATTCAAAAGCAATCAAGAATTTACGCTGTCCGCCATTGCCCTGCCCAAAGCGCTGCGTTTTGAAAATTATGCCCATGCTTGGAATACGGCGCACATTGGTACTTATTTCTTTAACAGCGTTTTTGTATCGGTAACGGCGATAATTTTTACGGTGATTGTCGGCGCGCTTGCCGCGTTTGTACTGGCAAAGTTTGTTTTTCCGGGAAAAAGCGCGGTTTTAGCGGTATTTGTTGTCGGTATGCTGATACCGCTTCAATCGGTGCTGGTGCCGCTTTTTTCGCTTATGCGCGGCTTCAAGTTGCTAAATACCCCATGGAGTTTGATTTTAGTGTACACCGCCTTTGGCCTGCCGCTCACGATTTTCCTTATGGAAAGTTTTATTGCCGCGTTTCCCGATTCAATTATGGAAGCCGCGATAATTGACGGCGCGGCGATGCCCCGTATTTTTTGGTCTGTAGTACTGCCGATGACGCGCCCTGTTATTGCCACAGTTGCCATACTCAATTTTTTGAACAACTGGAAGGAATTCAGTTTTGCTCTTGTATTTATCAATTCGGAAAACAAAAAAACACTGCCGCTTGGTTTGTACAATTTTTTGGGAGCGTACACAACGGATTATGCCGGCCTTATGGCGGCGCTTGTTATTGCCACAGTGCCTATTTTGATAATTTATCTTTTGCTGCAGGAACAAATCATCAACGGTATGACGGCCGGCGCAGTCAAAGGTTAAAGGAGAATTTATTTATATGAAATTAACGTTTCCGAAAGATTTTATCTGGGGCGCCGCTTCGGCATCCTACCAAGTGGAAGGGGCGGCGTTTGAAGACGGCAGAGGGGAATCCATTTGGGACCGTTATTGCCAAACGCCGGGCAACATTGAAGCCGGCGATTCCGGAGCGGCGGCCTGCGACCAGTATCACCGCTACAAAGATGATGTGGCTCTGATGAAAAAAATGGGCCTTCATGCCTACCGCTGTTCGATAGGCTGGCCCCGCATACAACCGGACGGCGCGGGCGCAGTTAACCAAAAAGGGCTGGACTATTACAGCCGGCTTGTTGATGAATTGCTTGGCGCGGGGATAACTCCATTCATTACGCTCTATCACTGGGATTTGCCGCAGGCGCTTCAAGACCGCGGCGGCTGGTGCAATCCTGACACGGCTAAATATTTTGGCGCTTATGCCGGCATTGTGTTTGATAAACTGGGCGACCGTGTAAAGCATTGGATGACGCTGAATGAGCCGTACTGCGCGGCGATAGTTTCTAACCATGTGGGGCGTCATGCACCCGGTATCCGTGATTTTGCCACGGCGCTCCGTGTTTCTTACTTTCTGTATGTGGGGCATGGGCTTGCGCTGAAATGTTTTCGTGAAGGAAACTACGGAGGGGATATCGGCATAGCCCTCAATCTGATGAACCGTATGCCGTATAATCCGCAAAGCGAAGCGGACAAAGCTGCCGCCGTCCGCGCTGACGGCATCCTTAACCGCTGGTTTCTCGACCCGTTGCTGCGCGGTACGTATCCCGCCGATATGGTGGAATGGTACCGGCGCAAAGGCATTACCCTGCCGCCTTTTGAAACGGACGAATTGCGCCTTATGAGCCAAAAACTTGATTTTATCGGCCTTAACTACTACAACGACGCATGGGCTGTTCATAATCCCGCCGACTGGCCGGAAGAAGCCGAATTGCGGAATCCGCCGCATACGCCGGCGAGCGTTCGTGATTGGGCGCTTACTGAAACCGGTTTTGAAAAGATGCTTATACGCCTAAAAGCCAAATACGGCGTTCAAAAAATCCTTATTACCGAAAACGGCACGGCAACTCATGACCTTGTTTCGGTAGAAGGCCGTGTCGAAGACAGCCAGCGTGTGGATTATCTCAAAAGGCACCTTGCCGCTCTCCACCGCGCGCTGGCTGCCGGTGTCAATGTTTTCGGCTATATGCAATGGTCGTTTACCGATAACTTTGAGTGGGCGTTTGGCTATGACAGCCGTTTCGGGCTTGTCTACATTGATTATGTTACGCAGAAACGTATTCTCAAGCAGTCCGGCGAATGGTACGCTCAAGTGATAGCCAATAATGGTTTTGATATTTCTGATGACTATCTTGCGTCTATCGGTGCGCTTAAATCCTCGGTTGGCGCGCTTAAATTTTCAAAGGGCGGCGCTTAAATGAACTTGGCGCGGTGTCCCGAAAATCCCATCATCGTACCGGGAAAATACGAATGGCGGAAAGCGGCCTGTTTTAATCCGGCGGCTATCTATGACGAAGGCGTATTCTATCTGATTGAACGTGCCGCGGGAGGGCTGCGGCCTTTTCATTGCTTTTTGGGGCTGCTCAAGAGTGCTGACGGCATTCATTTTTCACATGTGCGGGACACCCCCGTTGTAGCGCCCGCGGATTTTGGATTTCCCTTCGGCTCGATACAAGACCCGCGCCTTGTCAAAATAGAAGGGCGCTATTATCTTACCTACGCGCTGCGCCCCTCATCTTATGGTTACGCGCCTACCGGTATAGGCAAACCGGAAGAAATCCGCTACACATTTCCCGGCGAACACGGCAGGCCGGAACGTTTTATGACCCGCTCCGGTATTATGGTAAGCGATGATTTAATTCACTGGACGCAGATTGCCTACACAACTCCCTTTGATATAAACGACCGCGACAACATTCTTTTCCCGGAAAAAATAGGGGGAAAATTTGCTCTTCTCCGGCGGCCAGAAGAATACATAGGCGCAACTTATGGAACGGACACGCCGGGCATCTGGCTTGCCTATTCGGACGATTTGCGGGAATGGAGCGAACCTGTCCTTGTCGCGGCTGCCGAACAGCCATGGGAAGGCAAAAAAATAGGCGGAAGCGCCCCGCCTATCAAAACGGAAGCCGGCTGGCTTACGCTTTATCATGGTGTTGACGCGGACAATGTCTACCGCGCAGGCGTTATGCTGCTTGATAGAGAAAATCCATCAAAGGTAATTGCCCGCGCCAAAAACTTTATTTTGGAACCGGTTGAATATTACGAACGTTTCGGTCTCTATATTCCCAATGTAGTTTTCCCAACCGCTGCCGTGGTCAAAGACGGCATTGTTTACATTTACTATGGCGTTACCGACACGGCCATAGCCTGCGCAACGGTGCCGCTTGCTGAACTGTTAAACTTTACACTTGGCGGTTGATAAATATGTACAGACCCCTTGCGCTTTTTGGGTAAAAAGATGTAGTCTTTGGGTAACGAGGTTGTAGCTCAGTTGGATAGAGCATCAGATTGCGGATCTGAAGGTCGCACGTTCGAATCGTGTCAGCCTCAAAGACAAACCCCTATTTGCGTTGTAAAAGCGCATTTTGATTTTCTGTTAAACTATTTATAGATGAATAATACCGCCCTTGCTGGGGGATGATGCGCCGCCGCTTACACAGACACCGCCTTCCGGCGTAACAATGTATGTATTTTCTATGCCGGCCATACCGGTGCCGGCTACGCCTTTTTTGGGTTCAATGGCGAAGACCATATTTTCTTCCAAAGGTTCGTCAAAGCCGCGGGCAATAACCGGGAATTCATCAATTTGCAAACCTACGCCATGGCCTAAAAATTTAACTTGGTGGCGCTGATTTACTCCCATAAAAGAATGAGCGTCATCCGGGGAAAGGCTGTTCATAATATCTTCGTAAATCTTTGAAGGAATCTCTCCCGGAATCAGGCGTTCCGCGACACGTTTTTCAATATCAAGGCAAAGTTCATGGGCACGGGTAAAATCAGGTGGCGCTTTATTGCCTAGCATATAAATCTGTGTTTTGTCGGTATGGTAGCCGTTTAGGGCAAAAGGCACATCGACAAAGGCAATTTCTCCCTTGGCCAGCCGTTTTTCACCGTCTGCGGAGAACGGTGCGGCGGGGCCGTGTCCTTTGGCGCCGCCCGGCCCGTCAAAAGAAGAAGGGTAGAGCGAATTGGTACCGAATCCCAATTGTCCCACATTTACTTCTGTCCGGGTATAAAAACGGATAAGCCCCTGATAGCCGCGCCGGTACATTTCGGCAAGCATACTGCCGGCAAGTTCGGCTTCGCTCATTCCTTCGCGGAGAATGGAAGGAACATAGTTTTCCAGAATGTCACGGTGGAGCGCGCCGCAGCGTCGTATCCATTCCAGTTCGTAGGCTGACTTTAAGGAGCGTTGTTTACGGATAACGGCATCCAGAAAACCGAGAGAAGAAAAGGGGAGATGCTTTTTCATGCGTTCGAGCGCGGCAAGGGGCAATGTATCGCCTTCAACGTAAAGAGCGCCGGCGCCGGCGGGAAACAGCGCGTCAAGGGCGCGGTAGGACGGCATGGGCATAAGTTCTGTTTCGGCAAGAGGCGATTCCATACGGGCACGCTCATAACTGCGGCGCACCGCATAGCGCAGCGAACCGTCACTGCGCTGGACAATAACAAGACCGTCCTGCATTGTGCCGGTAAAGTAGTACTGATGCACCGAGCTTGCGAACAGCGCTGTTTCCCAATCAGGATGGGCGGCATTCATTAACGTGATAAAAGCCTTACGGCGTGTGCTAAATTCTTCGAGAGAAGGGGGCATATAAAGCATATCTTGAGTATATACAGGAAAAGAGAGGCAGGCTACAGCCGGCTTTAATGCTTCTCTTGACAGCCGTTTTGTTTTCTTTTATAAAATAAATGAAGGGATATTGGCGACAGCGCGTTTTTGCGTCTTTCTTTATCTGCCGGAGGCTTTTTGCAGGACGATTTACTGGAAAATCAGTCAAAAATATCCAATGAACTTCTTACCAGACAGATAGCCGACCTTATCTGCCGGCTTCTCAATGAACGCGCTCTTATTGCGGGCAAGAAAATTCCCAATGAATTTGAGCTGGGGCGTATTTTTGGAGTGGGGCGGGGAACAATACGTGAAGCGGTGAAACTTCTTGTTTCGCGTAATATTCTTGAAATCAAGAGAGGCAAGGGGACTTTTGTTTGTGAAAATCCGGGAGTTATTGACGACCCTTTCGGCTTTCGCTATCACGAGGATAAGCGCAAATTGGTTTCTGACCTTGTAGATATCCGTATTCTTTTGGAGCCGGAAGCGGCGGCCCTTGCCGCCGTACATGCGAGCGTTGTGGATATTGCGCGGATGCGCGTGCTCGCGGAAAGAGTTGACAGGCTTGCGTATGAAAACAATGACTACTCGGCCGAGGATTCAAAACTCCATACGATGATTGCTAAAAGTTCTCAGAATATGGTAATGCCAAATTTCATCCCTATCATCCGGTGGGGAATAGAACTTTACAATCATACTATGGATAAATTTCAGACGGAAAAGGCTTTGCGCATTCACACAGATATCATAGATGCCATTGAAGCGCGGGACAGTGATTCTGCCCGCCGCGCAATGCGCGCTCATCTTGAATTTAACCGGAAAAATGTCCGCCGTTTTAACGCCGAAACATAAAATATACTCGGGCATTTGAAATGCCGGTATAGGCTGCGGATGTAATGCCCCCGCGGTGGTGAGGCTATCTGCCTGTTTTGAACGGTACTAAGCCTTGAGGGGTAAATTTCCCTAGGAGCGCGGAAAAACCGGCGGCGATGGATTCGTAGGAACCGGAATACACAGCAAGCGCCGCGTCCACCCATGGCGCTTCCGCCAGGTAAGCGGGGTTTGCTACCGATAGCACGATAACGCGCTTGCCAAGTGGGCGTAGCGCGTTTAACATGCCTATATCTTCTTTCTTTTCACAATAAAAAAGAATGGTGTCGGCTTCGCGCCCCATAGCCAAAACGGCGGCGGTGGACATTGCGTTCCACCATGCGCGGGGCGATTCGGGATAAGCGAGCCTTCCCGCCTTGAAAAAATGCTGTACCCGCCGGTCATCGGTCTCGCCCACATTCCCCGCGACAAGCAGCACCCGCCCCGCTTTCACACGGTCGAGAGGCAGCGTTTTCCGGTTGTCGGATACCACCGTTGCCGCCCGCGCCGCTAAACCTTGAAAGAATTTTGTTCCCTCCGGTTCGCTGACTCCGCGCCGCGCCCGTTCAATGCTGGGGATGGGAGGCACAGCCCGTTCGCCTTTCAGATAGCGTAGTTTTAGGAGCAGCACTTGATGCGCCGCTTCGCGCACCCGTTCGCGGAATTTTTCGTCCGTCCCCATATCAAGGAGCAGATTCACCCAAACAGGCTCATCCGGCGCCGGCGTGTCCAGCATCATAATAATATCGTTGCCGGCCATAAGCGCTGCCTTTGCCGCCCGCGAGAGCGGTCCCGCGCTTGCGAGAATGCCGTTCATTTCCATACCGTCTGTTACAATGATACCCTTAAAGCCGATTTTTTCGCGGAGTATCGCCTGCAAAAACCAAGGGGAAACGCTTGCCGGCGTCTCTTTTGCTTCGGTTTGAGGGAAGGCAAGATGCCCGCTCATAATCGCGGGAACATTATCCCGCGCCATCATACGGAAGGGGACAAGTTCACGTTCCCAGAGGGTGTTAAAATCAACGTTGATGCGGGGAAGTGTGATGTGCGAATCGAATGCCGTGCCGCCATGACCGGGAAAGTGTTTAGCTGTAGCGATAATGCCGGCGGCTTCCAGTCCTTTAGCAAAGGCTATGGCAAGCAGCCCGGCGCGTACCGGGTCGTCGCCAAAAGAACGGGTGCCTATCAGTGTGGAATCGTGGTTGGTAAAGAGGTCTACGCTGGGGGCGAAGTTCATATTGATGCCGAGCGCTGCCAACTCTTTACCAATGTAATAGCCGGAAAGGTAGGCATCCTGCGGATAACCGGAAGCGCCCACGGCCATCGCGCCTGGCGTTTCGCTTGTGCTGCCTTTGACATGGCGCACCATGCCGCCTTCCTGGTCGGTTGCTACCAGGAGTGGGATATTGAAACGCCCTCGCGCCGACAACCGCTGAAATTCACCGATAGTTGCTGCCAGCCGTTCCGTGTTGCCGGTATTCCGCCCGAAAACCTTTACTCCGCCGAGCGCGCGTTCTTTTATCCACAAAGTAATGGCAGGTTCAGGCCCTCGCTCCCAGTCTTTCCAGCCGAACATGAATACCTGAGAAAGCGCCTCTTCGTCCGTCATTGCGTTTACAATGTTCGCGGCCAGTTCCTCCGCCGGTGCGGCATCGTTAAAACTGAACGCGAAAACAGGCTGCCCGCCAAGCGCGGCGCGGAGCAACAGGGCTGCAAAAAACGTTCCCGGAAAAAACGCGCCGGCACCGGTTTTTTTCATACCGTTTTCAGATGGCAGAATCAACCGCCGTTTCTATCCGGTTTACCGTAAAAGGCACAGTGCGGTTGTCTATTAGGAAATCAAAACTTTCGCCGGCTTTTTTGTTCATCAGCGCGGCGCCAAACGGTGACAGATACGAAATGATTTTATTGTTCGGGTCGGATTCCCATGGGCCGAAAATAGAATAAACTTCTTCCCCGCCTGTTGCGCCGTTGCGTAAAAAAACCTTTGTGCCAAAAGACACGCGCTCGGTGGTAACGTTGCGTACATCAAAAGGCTGGGCGCGTTCTATCTCGTTTTTCAGTTTGGTAATAGTTGTATTAAGGATTTCCTGTTTTTCTTTCGCGGCTTTGTATTCGGCATTTTCACGCAGGTCGCCCAAACTAAGCGCGAATGAGATTTCTTTGGAATTGGCGGGGACATCTTCATTCTGCAGTTTGTCGAGTTGTTTTTGTTTTTCGTCCAACTTGGCAAGCGTAACAATAAGCCCGCGGGACTGTGCCGGTTTTTCAACTGCGCCGGTTTTGAATTTGAAATCAGGGTACTTATCCATAATTTTGTGGCGGAAATTTTGTTTGTCTTCCGGGTCCAAATCATGAATATCATAGAGCAGCGTCCAAATGCGGGATATGGTATTGCGGTCGCTCTTTGCCAGCCACAGTTCCAGCAGTTTGTCTTCTTCAAATAGAATACTGTACACCTGTTTGTTAAGCCGCTTGCTTTCCGCCGTATTGCGGTGATCTTCTATTGCATGAAATGTATTTTCCAAAATATATATCAGCGTGATTAATTCTTTTTCTTCGAGTATGTTTGCCTGTTTATACAAATCATGACTGCGATAATTCGCGTAAAACCATACCACGGCATCACTGTAATCTTTGTAATTGTAGTAACAGTTCTGAATAAGTTGGGTAATCCGCGCGCCAAAACCTTCCTGTTCCAGCGCTTCAAGGAGTGAAGGCAGCAAAATTTGCGGGAACAATTTGATATAGTAATTTTCCCATCCGGGCACAAAAAGTTTTATTGATTTAATAAATTCGTCTTTTAAACGAAAATCTTTCATTTCGTCATAAACAGGGAAGATATTTTCCGGCAGTTCATCAAACAATTCGACAAAATTCTGCGTGAATGTATAATTAAGATTTGAAATACGCGACATCAATTCCCTGATGAATAAATACGCGCCGATAGTCTGCACATTTATTTCTGAAGGGTTCTTTAAGAATGTGGTAAAATACGCAAACATTTCGTCAAACGACTGCGAGCCGGCATCGAAAGTTTTTTCTTGTACAAAATGCCTGAGTATTTCCACGCGCTTAAAGAATTTTTTTTCAGCCTTGAATTGAATAAACAACTTTGCGTCCGCGCTGACCGGATGTTCGCGTACAAGATACACATCGATATTGTCCATTCTTACGCCAAACGAAGGGTCTGTTTTGAGGACATTTTTTGCTTTTGTACTCCATGCCGTCCATTCGCTTAAAGTCAATATCAAAGGCACCAATTCCGCTTTCATCCGCTTAAAATCGCAGGCGTTGTCAAAACTTTTGATAAGCGTTTTGAGCGCCCATGGAATGTCGCTTTTTATCTTTTCCCGCAGTTCTTCTTTTTGACCGGTTGCTTTAAGCACCCAAATATGGTCTTTGGTAAGCGTTTTGAGCGCATTTATCGCCATTTTAATCGACATTTCGTGACCGCGTTTTTTGGAAAAATTGATAACAATATTATCACCGTCCGCTTTGGCAATTTTTCCAATGCCCCACTGGCTGTGAAACACATAACTGCCTTTGTCAAACGCGATGTGTTTTTCAAAGTCGGATATTGCTTCGTGGACGTTGCGGTAGCCTTCTTCGATATTTGATGCTTTTATCCAGTCGTCAAGCCGTGAATGTTGAGCGTACTTTTCTTTGAAACATTCGGTAATGTTTTTACGCGCCGTGATATCCTTGTCATTATAGTCAAGCATCATTTTCAAGATGGTTATGGACATATCGATGTCGCCTTTGGAACGGCTCATCGTATAGATATCACCCAAAAGCGTTGACGCTTTGTCGCTGCTTATAGCCCGCGCTACTTTTGTTTGAGTGTGCAGGAAATAATCAATATCATTGCTCTGGTATTCAAGGAGTTTAAGCCATAGTTCACGGACATTGGCAAAGAGCTGCTTGTTAATGTACCGCGCCAGCGCTTTTTTGTAATAATCAACAGCCTTTTCCATATCGCCATCTTTTTCGCTTTTTTCACCCAAAAGTTTGGCAATATCCGCTTCTTCGGCATCAACACGTACAAGCCGTTCCCATACCGCGTATAATTCATCTTCATGGTTGTCATTTTTATAACAGTCGGCAAGTGTGCGCAGCGCGAATTTTGATTCGCCGTATTCCAGCACCTTGTCGCACAAATACTTTACAATGTTCCATTTGTGATTGTCTACAAAGATGGTTACGAGATTGGTAATAGTAACATCATCAATACGCTGTTCAGCAAGTGTTGTCATGCCGGAAAAATATACGGCAATAATGCTGTTCTTGGTATGGCCAAGGTGGTCATCACACATCTCTTTGAGTTCAGCAAGCGCGTTTTCCGCTTTTACTTCATCCAACGTAATATCCAGTTCCTTAAATCTGTCAATGGAGTAAGCGCTGAGCACCTGCCGTGTGAATTTCTCTTCGTTCAGCATACTTTGAACTTTTTTTTGTAACGCTTCGGTCATTATCAACTCCTCAATTATTTGATGTACCGTTCATAGAGTTCGGCATCATATATACGCATTTTTAAGATAATTTCCTGGATGCCCTCCGGGAAATTATGTACCTCGTAATGCTTCATAAGCCGCAGATACCGGTTTAACAAACGGGGGAGCAGCCCATGCTCGTTTTTGGGGCTGGAACTCAAATCGTTTTCCAGGTCCTTTATTGATTGCTTCAGCCGGCTTACCTCAAGCTGATTCAATGCGCGCGCCACCGAAAACACGCCGGTAAGCGCGCCGTAAACAGGCATCCATTCATTGAGCGCGGCACCCGTTTTCCCGGCGCCGCGGGTGTGTGCCGCCAGTTTTTGGATGAGTTCGCACTCCATAGCCTCTATATCAACGGCCTGCGGATTGATATAAAAAGCCTCACGGAAAAGCCCTTTTGCTGTGGTAATGTCGCCCAGCAGAGCGTTTACATCGGCAAATTCGGCCAAAGCCGCCGCATCTTCCCGCTTGTACCCGGCTGCCGCCCGCAAGTACTCGGCAGCCGTTTCATAGTTTCCTATGCCTTTGTAACAGCGCCCCAAATTAAGCAACAGTTCCGGGTCATGGCGCAATTCGCCATCCCCCTCAACTTCCAGCAAGGCTTGCAGAGCGGTGGAAAACACAAAATGGCGGATGGCATACTGGCACATATCATAGGTCGCGCCGATTTTGGCCAAAAAAAGATAATAGTTCTTCCATTGCGCAAGGATACCCATGCCCCTGTCATAACTGCCCTCGCTTTTATCCGCCATACCGCAAATGCCTAACCACCAGTTCAGACATTTCAGCGCATACAGAACTTCTGGATGCTCAAAATTTATAGACAACGCCTTTTCCAAAACTTGCCGCGCTTCGAATGGGTTTCCATCCTTCAAGTATTTGTAGGCTTCCCGAAGGCAGGTTTCCACCGTGTCCGCCGGCCGTTCCATTTCCGCCATACCCTCTCCCTGACCTTATGTTACCATACCGCAGGCAAGCGCGGCAAGCCCCCGAAGGGTGGCAAAACGGGAGGGCATAACAAATACGCTGATGATTGCCTCTGCCGGAATCCGGCAGAGGGCTGCGCCGGGGCTTTTTATTTGGCAGTAGGCTTTGGGGTTAGTTTGTGACGGTAGGCATATTTTACAAATATGCTCAGGCCGATCTGGCTTTGTTTATAGTCCAGAATTTTGAGTTCGTTTGCCGCGTTAAAATACCGCAGCCCGATGAGACAGCCATGGTTGCCTTTACCTAAGTCAAACGCAACGGAAGCGTTGTAGGCAAAGCCGCCGTTTTTTTTGCTGTTATAAGCGATATATATATCCGAATCGTTGCTTGCCGATGAAAACCCTATGCTTCCCGCAAGTTGGATGAACGAAACAGGATAAACAAGCAGGCCGCCGCCGATTATATAGGAATTGAATTGAATGAAACCGGTATTATCCTCTATCCTATGGCCTACACCTCCGAGTTCGCCTACAATATAAATAGGGGCTCTCCCCAAGGGGCCGTACCCTATTTTCAAACTTAAATCAACACCAACTTCGTCAAAATTTGCTCCGCTATCTTCGAGCCATTTGGCAACGTCCTCGCCGTCGATTTCCGTCCAAGCCCAGCCTATACCAAGTCCTATATCAAAATAGGCCCCCTGCGCGAACAACGCAAACGAAACAGCCAGAAACATAATTCCGGCTAACAGTGCTTTTTTCACAACAACTCCTTAACTACGTTTAGCATAATATTAAACTGATTCTTAGGCAAGCCTTTAGTTTGCGCAGTCTGCGCTTAAGGATTTGACAAACAGAATGGAGCAGCGAAATTAAAACATATTGACAAAGGTATAGTATGGAATAAAATATAAATATTAGGAAATAATAGGAGGAAAAATTATGACCAATAAAGAACGGAAACAGAATGGGCTTGTCTACCATTATGACGATCCTTCCCTTATGGGGAACCAGGCAGAATATCAGGATAAACTGTATGAATATAATCTTACAAGACCAACGGAACAGGACAAACGGCAAAAAATCCTCAAGGAAATGTTCGCGGAAATTGGCGAAGGCTGCCATATTGAAATACCCTTAAACGCTAATTGGGGCTGTCATCATGTACATTTTGGATGCGGTATTTATTGTAATTCAAATGTAACATTTGTGGATGATGAACATATTTACATAGGGGATTATTGCATGATTGCGCCCAATGTAGTGATTTCCACATCGGGGCATCCCGTATTGCCTCTATTGCGGGAAAATCATTATGTATATAACTTGCCGGTACATATAGGCAGGAATGTTTGGATAGGTTCCGGCGTTCAAATAAATCCCGGTGTAACGATAGGGGATAATACGGTAATAGGGGCGGGAAGCGTTGTAACAAACAATATACCC